>JANXQG010000518.1 GCA_025356915.1 Planctomycetota bacterium
GCGAAGCCCTGGTGCAGATCGCCGCACTTGAGATAGGCCGTGACGCTGCGCTCGACGATCGGCCGCCAGAAGCCGTACTTGGCGGCAAACCGCTCGTCGTAGACCTGCTGGAAGGTGGCGAAATGGCGATCGAGCACGCGCCACAGGTCGGATGCTTGCGGGTTGCGTGGGCGGTACAGCGGCGACGGCTCGGGGGGCGCAAGCGCCATGGCAGGGAGGACCGGCAGCAAGAGAGAGTGTACGCACTATCACTAGAACATGCGCACACTTCCCGTCAACCGGCCCACGACGCGACCTGTCGATAACCTGGCCAGACGGCGGGGGTTGCATCGCCAGAATCGCCTTCCACCTCCATGCGGCGCGGTGGAAAAGCTGTTGGCGGATGCGGAGATCGACTCGATGCTGGAGTGGGCGTCACTCCCCTATTTCACAGAATAGACGCCTACTACAGGAATGGCTTTTGGCAACTACGCCACCGAGGACGATGTTCTTCGGGAAGCACTTTATTCACTTATCCGGCAGAACGAAGATTTAGCTGCGATTCAAGCGGGTGTTGCGGACATGAACGCGAGTCGTGTTCGGCCAATCCGCGAAGTCGATGCCGAAATTCGTAATATCGAGCCGACCAACAATTTGGCCGAACAAGCGATTCGCTTTGTGGTCATCGACCGGCGGATTACCCAGGGGGAGCGGAGCGAGACAGGCCGCCGCTGGTGCGAGCGGATCTGGACGGTGAACGCCACCTGCGCCCAGCAGGGTCGATCCGCTTTTCAATTTGTCCTGGATTCGATTCATGCCTACCTCGCCGGTACGGCGTCGCCTTCTCTGCTGCCGTCCGGCCCCTGATCAGCCGTCTCTTCCCACTCTTATCCGTGATTTCCCCGTTTTCCCGCTGAGCCCGTCTCAGAATCCGTGAACGGCTACCAGCACAGTTTGACTAACCGGCGGCAGTATTTGCTCGTCCTACAAGAAATTATTCCGCACAAGAGTGAACATTACGCAAAGCAGATTCCTGGCTGTCTGTAGCAATGGTATCGAGTTTAAGCCGCCCAAAGAATCCATTTTATCGCAATAGCCCATCTTGCCGAGAAAAGTCAATACGTCCAGTAAGATCGTTTTTACCAAAATCTGCGATCCAGGCAGCACGATCCGAATACACTCAACGCATGGAGGCGAAGAGCTATGCGACTCGCAACGATACTCATGGTCTTCTCGACCGGACTGGCACTGAGCCAAGCCTTGGCGCAGCCGCCGGAATTGCCGGTTGCGCCCTCGCCTGTTCCCAATGACGTTTCTCGCGCTCTTGCTCCGGAACCTAGCGGGCAGCCCCTGGGGCAACCTGTCGAGCAAGGCCCGATTACCTCCACGGCGCAGCCATCAGCATCGGGCATGACCTTGGCCGAGTTGGAGGCAATGGCGGAGCGGAGCAATCCCAGTCTCGCACAGGCGGCAGCCCGAGTTGAAGCCCTGCGCGGGCGATGCGTGCAGGTCGGGTTATATCCGAATCCTACGGCCGGCTACATCGGCAGCGAGATCGGAAATGAAGGTCGAGCCGGTCAGCAGGGTGGCTTCATCGGCCAAGAACTGGTTACTGCGGGGAAGCTGCAACTGAACCGAGAAGTTGTCTGCCAAGAGATCAACCAGGCGAATTGGGCATACCAATCGCAACGCCTGCGCGTACTGACCGACGTACGGCGATCCTTCTATGAAGTGCTCGTCGCCCAGCAGACGCTGGAACTCACCAGCCAACTCGTGCAAATTGGCGAGCAAGGAATCAAATCGACCGAAGAACTGCTGAAGGCCAAAGAGGTGGCTCGGAACGATGTCTTGCAGGCGAAGATCGAGGCCGATTCTGCCCGAGTCTTCTTGGAACGCGCACGGAACCGGTATATTGCCGCTTGGCGAAACCTGGCGGCCGTCATGGGCGCCCGCGATATGCCGCCAAGGCCCCTAGTCGGTAACATCCAGGAAGGCATGGGTCAACTCACATGGGAAGAATCGCTCAGTAAGCTCTGGGCACAAAGCCCACAATTGGCAAGTGCCCGTGCCGGTGTCGTCCGTGCTCAATCCGCGTTAAGCCGAGAGTATGCTGGAAGGATTCCCAATGTTGAGTTGCAAACTTCGGTCCAATACGACAATGCATCCGGGTACACTTTCGCAAGCGTACAGCTTGGTGCTCCCATTCCGGTCTTCAATCGGAATCAGGGAAACATCCGTCGGGCAGAAGCCGAGTTGATTGCCGCACAACATGATGTGAAAAGGACCGAGTTGGAATTGCAGCAACGCCTGGCGGTTGCTTTCGAGCAGTACACCAACGCCCGCTACCAAGTGGAGAAATACCGCAAGGACATTCTGCCCAACGCTCAGGAATCCCTTAAGTTAACCACCACGGGCTATCAGCAGGGACAATTGAGTTATCTCTCGCTATTGACCACTCAGCGGACTTATTTCCAGACGAACGTCACCTACTTGGAGGCCATCCGCGATCTCCGCATGGCTGCGGCAACCATCGAGGGGAACCTGCTTAGCGATAGTCTCCGGGCCGAGGGTTCTGGTGAAGGGAGCGGCCAGTGAAGCATGGGGGTAGAAGCGGCCGACAAGGCTGCGGTCCAGCGAGTGCAAGGGGGCGATAGCCCGCACAAGAAATGATTTCGGAGCTCAATGACTGGCCTACGTGTGCCCTTGTCAACGCTTCACCCGCGATGTTGCCACCGCCATCGATGGGGGAGTTCAAAGAGCAGCCATTCCATGAAAGTTGGCGCTAATTGAGTCGAAACATCGTGTTTGAAAGAGGGAAACACC
>JANXQG010000559.1 GCA_025356915.1 Planctomycetota bacterium
ATTCCTGACTCAGACTGGCAAAGCTTGCCGCAATCGGTCAAAACTTGGATCGCCAACGGTGAGAGCGACGTTTACCACCGAGCGCGGGAACAATTCGATCGGCTGATCATTCACGAGGCCATGCAGCACGTTGACGGCAACCGAGGCCAGGCAGGGAGAATCCTGGGGCTTAGCCACGTCACACTTCGAGCCAAGTTGCGAAGTATGGAAACGCCACGCGAGGAGGCAACTTCGCAAGAAGAAATGGACCAGAAACCGTCGTAAGCACATCGGTAGTGGTTTTCCGTGGAAGTGGATATCCTCGATAGTAAAGGAATTCGCGCTGCCGTTCTCCCTGACCCCGCCGAAACGTGGATCGGCAAATCAATAACTGTTGCGTTTCGCGAACGCGCCGAGTGAGGGCGGGCGGCACACGGAATGTGCCTGCTACTTTTCTTGTGACGATTGTTGATTCGCCGGTCCTAAAGCGTTATCATGGGAGGAATGTGTAATTTTATCCACGCCAATGACTTTCCAGGGAGAACGATCATGAGAATTCAACTGTGCATTACCCTTGTCGCCGGCCTTGTGATTGCTCAGCAGTTGCCTTTGGCCGCTGCCGAGCCTACCTCGCCGCCGGAATCCAACGAGCAACGGATCGCGCGCATGAAGTGGTGGCAGGAGGCTCGCTTCGGCATGTTTATCCATTGGGGGCCAGTTTCACTCAAAGGCACCGAGATCGGCTGGTCGCGCAATCCGGGACCCAATGGACATCGCGGCAACATTCCGGCCGCGGAATATGACAACCTTTACAAAAAGTTCAACCCTACCAAGTTCAATTCCAAAGAGTGGGTGGCCACGGCCAAGGCCGCCGGCATGAAGTACCTAGTCTTCACGACGAAACATCACGACGGTTTCTGCGAATTCGACAGCAAGCTCACCGACTATAAGATCACCAGTCCGCAAAGCCCATTTGGCCGCGACGTGGTCAAGGAACTGGCGGATGCCTGCCACGAGGCTGGCATTCGCTTCGGCGTCTATTATTCGCAGCCCGACAGCCATCATCCCGACTACCGTAGCACGAATCACACCCGCTTCATCAAATACCTGCACGGTCAGGTAAGCGAGTTATTGAGCAACTACGGCCAGGTCGACGTGATCTGGTTCGACGGTCTGGGCGGCTCGGCCAACGCCTGGGACGCCCCGCGGCTTTTCGCCTTGATCAAAAAACTTCAGCCTAACATCATTATCAACGACCGCTGTGGCCTGCCGGGCGACTTCGGCAGTCCCGAGCAGACCGTCGGAGCCTTTCAAATGGACCGGCCCTGGGAATCCTGCATCACCATCTGCAACCAGTGGGCGTGGAAGCCCAACGATGGCATGAAGTCGCTCAAGCAGTGCCTGCACACGCTGATCACCTGCGCCGGCGGCAATGGCAACCTGTTGTTCAACGTCGGTCCAATGCCCACGGGCGAGATCGAACCGCGGCAGGTCGAACGCCTCAAGCAGATGGGACAGTGGCTGGAAAAATATGGAGAGTCGATCTACAGTACTCGTGGCGGGCCGATCAAGCCGGGCAAGGGTATTGTCAGCACCCACAAAGGTGATACGGTCTACCTCCATGTACTCCAGTGGCCCGGCGATTCGATCGTGCTTCCGGCACTGCCAAAGAAGGTTTTATCGGCAACACTGCTGACTGGCGGCGATGTGAAACTGGCGCAGGTTGATGGCAAGATCACCCTCACCGTGGCGAAAGCGGATCAGCAGGAAATCGACACGATCATCTCGCTTAAGCTCGACGGCGCGGCAGAAGATATTGCGCCGATGAGTATTTCCAAGTAACTTCCCTCCCCCCTGCCCTGCCCCTCTCCCGCAAACGGGCGAGGGGAGTTGATATGCCGACTTTTTTTGCACAAGGTTCTCCGACCACCGACCTGGGCCACGACGACCTCCGTGCGGCCATGTTTTCCGCGTTTGAAAAATTAGGCCCCCGGCGGAAAGTCCTGGCCTTGCCGCCCGATATTACCCGGGTCAACAGCATGGCGGGGCCGCTGACGTGCCTGAGCTACGACTATTTCGGTGATCGGCTGACCGACGTCATGCCAGCCTTGGGCACTCACGCCCCCATGACGAATGGGCAGATCGAGCGGATGTTCCCCGCCCTGCCCCGCTGCTTGATCCGCGATCACGACTGGCGGAACGACGTACTCACCATCGGCGAAGTTCCTGCCGACTTCGTTCGCCAAGCGACTGAAGGTATCTGGATTCGCCCCTGGCCAGCCCAGCTCAATCGGCTGATCTGGGAAGGCGGCCACGACCTGATACTCTCGATCGGTCAGGTCGTGCCGCATGAGGTGATCGGCATGGCCAACTACAACAAGAACGTCTTCATCGGCACCGGCGGTACGGAGGGCATCAACGAAAGCCACTTCATCGGCGCGGCCTATGGCATGGAACGGATGATGGGCCGGGCCGACACGCCGCTCCGCCGCATCTTGAACTACGCTCAGGACCATTTCTGTAGCAAGGTGCCGCTGGTCTATGTGCTCACGGTGATCGGACCGCGCGACGACGGCAGCTTGGCCATTCGCGGACTGTACATTGGCAGCGATGTGGACTGTTTTCATGCTGCATCGGAACTTTCGTTGAAAGTGAACTTCACGGTGCTCGACGAGGCCCCAAAGAAGATCGTTGTTTATCTCGATCCTGAAGAATTTCCCAGCACTTGGCTGGGCAATAAAGCCATCTATCGCACGCGGATGGCGATCGCGGATGGCGGCGAGCTGGTCGTGCTGGCCCCCGGAGTCAAAACTTTCGGAGAGGATCCGCAGATTGATGCATTAATCCGCAAGTATGGCTACACGGGCACGCCGCGGGTGATGCAATTCGTCCGTGAGACCGAAGATCTGCCGAAGAATCTTTCTGCGGCCGCCCACTTGATCCACGGCTCTTCCGAGGGACGTTTTCGCATTATTTATTGCCCCGGGCATCTTTCTCGCGAGGAAATCGAATCGGTTGGCTTTGGCTACGGTGATTTAGACGCGATGCTCAATCGGTACGCGCCTCGCTCGCGACGCGATGGCTGGGCCACCCTGCCCGACGGCGAAAGGATCTTCTTCATCGGCAACCCGGCCTTGGGGCTGTGGGCACAGCGGGAACGGCTGGGATGAGGGCCAGTTTTGGAGTGTGAGGGCTTGCCCTAGCTTTTCAAAACGCGCTGGCTCTCGTCAGGCCCCTTCTTGTGGCAGGTCTCTAATCTGACCGAGCCACGCCGCCGTCCGAAGGTCTCCTCTTTACCGGGAGACCTTCGGTCAAGCTTATCGGCGGGGTCAGGAGACCCTCGCCGAACACAAGCCGTGCTACAGAAACCATGAAACCCATGCCTATTTTCCTGCATACGCCGTGCGGCGATGCTTGCCCTGCCATTTCGGCTTTCCCGCGTGGGAAAACGACCTTGGGGCAGACCCTGTCTTCGACTTGGCCGCGGGTTGCGGAGCTGCCACGGTTGCCGCGGGCAGTCCCTTTGGCGGGGCCTCCACGGCCAGTGCCCGCTTCGTCAATCGCTGAATAGCTTGCAGCACCTCCCGCTCTGACACATCGCAGAACGACAAGGCCACGCCGTCCGCCCCAGCACGACCGGTTCGTCCAATGCGATGCACATAGTTCTCCGCGTCAACCGGCAGGTCGAAGTTGATCACGTGCGAGACCATGTCGATATCGAGTCCTCGAGCGGCAATGTCGGTGGCCACAAGGACCGCTGGGGCCGGTGACTTGAATCGGGCCAGGGTCCGCTGCCGGGCTGATTGGCTCTTGTCGGCATGGAAGGCATCGGCCTCAATGCCCGCCTTCTTCAAAAGACTAGCCACCTTATCGGCCCGATGCTTGGTACGGGTGAATACCAGTGTTCGTGTCCAGTCCGTGTTTTGCAGCCAGTGCGTGAGCATGCGGATCTTGTTCACCTGATCGACAAAGACCACCGACTGCCGGATCTTGTCGACGGTTGGGGTCACCGAGTTGACTTGGATGTCGATCGGCTTTGTAAGCCACTGGTCGGCCAGTTGGCGAATGGTAGACGGAATGGTGGCGGAAAACAGTAGCGTCTGCCGTTGTGCCGGCACCTTGGCCACGATCCGCCGCAGGTCGTGGATAAAACCCATATCGAGCATTCGGTCGCCCTCGTCAAGAATGAGGATTTCCACATGCGACAGATCGATAAAGCCCTGCTGCATGAGATCCAACAAGCGACCGGGTGTGGCGACGAGTACATCGACGCCAGCCTGCAAAGCGCGGACCTGCGGATTCTGACCAACGCCGCCATAGACCACGGTTCGCCGCAGTCCGGTAAAGCGTCCATAGGCATGAAAGCTATCGCCGATCTGGATTACCAGTTCGCGCGTCGGAGCCAAAACCAAGGTGCGAATTTTTCTCCGCCCGCCGTTTTTGGCTGGGCTGCGACTGAGACGCTGCAACGTCGGCAAGGCAAAAGCGGCCGTCTTGCCGGTTCCGGTCTGGGCACAGCCCAGTACGTCGCGGCCTTCCAGGATGACCGGAATCGCGGCGATCTGGATCTTGGTGGGAGTAGAATAGCCTTCCTCGCGCACGGCGCGGAGTAACGTCTCGGCAAGGCCGAGTTCTTCAAACTTCATTACGGTTCCTTCAGTAGATACTATCAGAGACAGACTGACGAATCGACCGATTATCAACTGCACGACGCAGAAGATTGCGTGTCGAGGCCAGACATTCTTAACGCTCGCGTCAAAAGCCAGGTAAAGTACGTAGGTTAAAAAGGCTTTCCGACCTGTTTTTCCGGCCGCCTACTAGAAGCGACCGTCCTACGGAAACGATGAAACTGCTTTCGAGCGATTTCTGTGGACGCACAGATCAGCCAGTGCAAACACTGCATGGCCGAGGGTGCAAGAGAGATTAATCGCGGTCGTAGTCAGCAAACCAGGCCGAGCATAAAAAAGTTCCCAACAGAGTCTTTTCGTCACCGAAGTCATTAACTCCGAAAGACTTATGACTCTGATAGCACACTTTAAAGAAGCTCAAAGCAAAGCGACCGCTACAGAAGACGCATATCAACGCGACGCCAAGCAAAAGGCTGGCGTCTCTCGCACGTCATGTCACCTAGTATAGCACCCCGTTGTGGTGTGTCAAGTGGTAATGAAAAATTTTCAGGACTCCCCTTTCATTCCTATTGACTATGTTGTATAATTCCTTCGACGAAGGGCTTCCTACCCTCATCCGCCTGACTTAGATCAGTCTGACTCGGCAGTGTCCCTTCGCAGCGGGTTTTTCCGGGCGGACTACTTCGATCGGGAGCCTTCCTTGTGTGGAAAATAAATTCTTTTCCCCACAGGGTTCTCCGGCGACACTTCGCAAGGTGCCTCCCACGAACCGCTTCACAAGTATTTGTTCCTGTTAGTTCGGCTCCCGCTTACCAGTGGGCCGGTGTTCCTCATGAAGGAGATCGAGTTGTGGGTAAGAAGTTGTATGTAGGTAATCTTAGTTATTCGGTGAGCAATGCGGATCTGGAGACAATGTTCGCTCCGTTCGGCACCGTGCGAAGCGCTCAGGTGATCGAAGACCGCGACACCGGCCGCAGCAAGGGTTTTGCGTTTGTCGAGATGGGCACGGATCAGGAGGCCGAAGCGGCCATCGCTGGTCTTAGTGGCAAGGAGCAGGACGGTCGCGCCTTGACTGTCAACGAAGCACGGCCGCGCGAAGAGCGCAGCGGTGGCGGCGGTGGCGGCGGTGGCGGTCGTGGACGCGGCGGCTACGGTGGTGGCGGCGGCGGCGGTGGTGGCGGTCGCGGTGGTCGCGGCGGCGGCGGTGGCGGCGGTGGTCGCTACTAAACCGATGCGGCGAGCGATTCCTCATCGCTAGAATCTATACGAGATCCAGATTTTACCCTGCATAATTCAGGGTTGTTTTTCTGTTTCTCGGTAGCTTCTCGGAGTAAACTCGAATGGCATGCGACTTTTACGAGTCGCATGCCATTCTTATTGATGCGGCTACTCAGAGGCTATCCGAAAAGTCAAAATCCAGCTCCGTCCCGTTCCTTCAGCCAGCGGGCGCGAAGCAGATTTCCCGAGTCGTTCCGCAAAAAGATGTTGGACTCGTATTCGTCAATCGCCTTCTGCCGCTCTCCGCTGGCCTCCAAGGTGCGGGCGATGTTGTAATGGGCCCCGGTGGCCCAAAAGCAGTCTCGCTCACCGAATTGCAGCGTGCGAACACTGAAATAGTCCCGTGCCGCAGTAAATTCCCCAAGGTCGTATTGGATCAGGCCGAGCCAATAACTGGCGGCGAGCTTGCCCTGGATGATTGCACCTGCCACCTGTTGGGCCTGCCAAGCGGCCTCTTGCTTCAACTCTTTTTCCTCGGCGGGCGTCAATCCGCCTCCCGGAGGCTTTCGCTGTAAAGAAAGGGATTCAAAAGCTGCCTTTGCGAATTTTGACAAGTCCTCCGCAACCGCTTGATTCCGCGGCCGGGCTTTTTGATAGTAGGCGATGGCCTCTCGTTCGTCGAAAAACCGCCCCTTCAAATGCATAATGCGCCCCCGATAGAGCGGAGCCCCAGGGCTGCTCATGAACGGCACGTAGGCCAGGAGTCGCTGGATGACGGCATTGGGTTCCAAGGCGAGGCGGCGTTGAAGGGTCGTGTAGGGCAGATTCCAAAGCCGCACTTCACCCACGCCCGCTGCCTTGAAACGAGCCGCCTGCTGCGACGGTTCGGCATTGAGAACCAATCTCTGCTCACCCGTCAACCGCGACTCGATTCGCTTGGCCCGAGGTGAAAGATACATCGGCGAGGATTCGACCATCGCGACGGCCCGTTTCAAATCGGCCTTCTTGGCCCAATACGGCGAGTCACCGCCGAGTGCAAGTCGATCGAACAATTTGGGATTCGCGACGACCTGGTCGAGCGTAGCCGGCTGCACGTCCAATCGGCCCGACTTGTCTGCGGCGATGCCATAAGACCCGGGAATCGGCAGGCCCAACTTCGGATCGAACAGATAGAGCTTCTTTTCCTTGTCGCCAATGAGGACGCCAACAGACCACGGCTTCAGTGACTCTTCGCCCAGCTTCTTCTCAGGCGAGGAACCTTCTCCAGGCAAAGCCAACAAGGCCGCGTCGATTCCACGCTGCCGCAGCAGCAGGATATACGTCCATGCCCGCTCCCAGGTCGTGCCATGCCCCAGGAACAAGGTTTCCCACGGCACTTGTGGCACGCGCTGAGGAGTGTCGTAATCGGTCTGGATATTACGGACGGTCCAGTCGAACAGGCTGCGAGCCACGTGCAGTTCGTCGGCCGAGCCACCGCCAGCCCATTTTGATCGCGATGCGTCGCGGAGCCAGACTGCTTCCATGAGCATGTAGCCGTCGTACGCAGTGAAGTGGACTTGTCCGAGATTTTCGACCATCGGCAGCTTGGCAAGATCGGCCGGCAAGGTATCCAGCATAGGGTCGGGCTTCGACTCGGCTGGCTTCTCTTGGGTATCGACCCACTGGTTCAAGCGGCTGACAACCTGACGGAGCATATCTGGTTCCGGCCAACTGGCAAGCAAAGCGTCTTGCGGGAGCTTTCCCGGGGCGGTCTGGGGCCGTTGCAAGGCGGCCAAACGCTGCTGGGTCGACCGCAGCATTTCCTCGCAATCGTTGTCTTCCAGATGATTGAGGTTCTCCAAGGAAAAATTGAATAGATCGTCCGACCATTGGCTAGAGGCATCGGCCTTGCGGTTGGTGATCTTGGTTTGTGTTCCACCAGCCGGCCCGCAGCCGCTTTGTGCCACAAAACATGCGACCAGGGCGAGCAGAAGGGCTTGTAGTTTCATGAAATTTCCTCCACGGCACGACGAAGTTGCAGCAGACGCCGCAAGATCGCCGCGAATTGGTCCAAGGGAATCATGTTCGGCCCGTCGCTGGGCGAACGATCAGGTTGGGGATGCGTTTCCAAAAAGAGGCCGTCGGCGCCAATGGCAATCGCCGCGCGAGCCAGGGGTTCGACCATGGCGCGATTACCGCCGGTCGATGCGCCCAGGCCGCCCGGCTCCTGCACGCTATGGGTAGCGTCAAAGATCACGGGCACGCCTAGGGACTGCATTTGCGGAATGCAACGCATGTCATTGACCAGCCTTCCGTAACCGAAGAAGCTGCCTCGCTCGCCTAGTAGGATGTTCTGGCAACCGGAAGACTGAAGTTTGCCGACAACATGCTTCATGTCCCAAGGAGCAAGGAACTGGCCTTTCTTGACGTGTACCGGACGACCGGTACGGGCCGCCGCCACGAGCAGATCAGTCTGCCGGGCCAGAAAGGCCGGGATTTGCAGGAGATCGCAAACCTCGGCCGCAGGCCCCGCTTGTTCCGGAAGATGAATGTCCGTGGTCACCGGCAGGCCGGTCGATTGCTTCACGCGGGCAAGTATGGCCAGACCTTCGCTCATACCCGGCCCGCGATACGAATCGACGCTCGTGCGGTTGGCCTTGTCGAACGATGCCTTGAAGATCAGCGGCAAGGAAAGCTCGTCGGAGACTTGCTTCAGGGACATGGCGATCGACAGCGTCAATTCCTCGGTCTCGATGACGCAGGGGCCGGCAATCACCAGGAGCGATTGTCCTCGGCCGCAGTAGTAAGGTCCGATGGTGACAGGATTCAATTCACGGTTCTCTCTTTAGGAATGATCAGTGTGAGCCGCTTCGGCAGAACTTCAATTTCGACGGGCAGGAAGCCGCCAGGGTCGCCATCCAACTGATAGGGTACTTTGGAGTCTGAGGTGACGCGGAGCCGGCCCACCCGCCGCTGGGCGAAGTCGGTCAGCCACCGATGCGTGCCGGTCAGAACCGCCGCAGTGTAATATAGTCCATGTAACAGGCCGCCTTGGCGAAAGGTGCAAATGTCCAATAACCCATCCGATCCGTCGGCTTCCGGCGCGATCTGCAATCCGGCCCCGTAACACGGAAGGTTGAAGGCAAAAAGCCAACGCACGCCGTCGGAAATTGTTTCCCGTGAGTGGTTGGATTTCTTATCTTTCGTAACGCCGGTCTCATCAACACTGTTCTCCGCGACATTATCTTCGCTCCAGTATACCCGAAGTTCCGGATAGTCGTAGTGGCGGATCGATGCCATGATCGGGTTGAAATAGCTGGCGATGGTGACATGGCCCGTGCGGTGCAGATGCAGGCAATGGACCACGTCGGCATCAAAACCACAACTAGCCATGATGAGGAAGATGCGGTGGCCAGCCCGGCCAGCGTCGGATTGCACCAAGGCTCCTTCGACCACGGTTCGGCAACACTCCTCTGGAGTAGGGCCTAGGCCGAAGTGCCGAGCCAACAGATTTTCGTTCCCGGCAGGAAAGACGGTTAGCGGCAGCCCGGGCACCGTGCGATTGACGAGTTCGGCCACCGTGCCATCCCCCCCAACGGCGATCAAGGCTCGCAAACGCCCATCGGCGAAGAGCCGATTGGACTCGGTCGCCACCTCATCGAGATTAGTGAGGACCACGCATTCAAGATCGTGTTGGCGGAGAAGTTGCACTAGGTGCGAAACACGACCCTCGACAGACCCTGCTCCTGCCTTCGGGTTGACCGACACGATGACGTGTCGGAGTTCTGGCGATAGAAACTCGACCGGCTTTTCCAAAACTCTGCTCCTCCAAAACAGTAGTATACGGTATTCGTACAGACATTGCAGCGATTCGATGCACAGGTGTAGTGAAACGCAACAGCAAGGCAAAGTCGAGCAGAGCAGAATGTGAGTATCGTTCGGAGTTCAATAAGACACACTAACCTGTTTCTGTGAATAGAGTTGTGAACAAAGAAGTTGTTTTTCCAATAATTATTAACGGACCGGCACATGGTATGCTCTACACAAGAGCGACGATCCCAACGGTCGTCGAAAATGAGACTGGCCCATGGGGTCTCTGACGGATGTAAGTTGGTCGGTTACCTTGCCCTTATCGACCGATTTGCCACTGTGGAATGTGGCACGTCAGAGACCCCAGTTTTTTGCGCTGATCGTGGCCTGTCTCCGACCGCGCCTCGCCACCGACCGAATGTCTCCCATTGCCCCGAATACCTTCGGTCCGACGTTTCGGCGGGTCAGGAAACCCTCGCCAAACCTACTCGTTCGTAGTCGCGCCTTTAGCATCTGATGACAATTCTCGGCTTTCGTCAGAACTTGGACTGCTTCTAAGGCCGATCACGGTGTAGAATGGACAGCGGGTGCTTACCCATGCTCATTCTGGTCGAGACCAATACGTCCTAACGAGTGGGATGGAACGGATTCCGTTTTACGAAGAAATAAAACGGAATGAAATTCCGTTCCACGAAAAGCTGTCGTAAGGAAGCAGCGCATGCACAATTTTCCATTGCCACTTCCGCTGGCGGCGTTTGAAGAATACATGCTTCGCGATGATCGGCCAAACTACCCGATGAGCATCGTTGCGCGTTTAAGATTCATCGGGCGGTTGGATCGCCACGCGACTGCCGAAGCTCTGGAGGTGGCCGTTGCACGTCATCTCCTGCTTCGCGCCAAGATTCAGAAAACTCCGGCGGGACAGTTGGTATGGATTCCCGTGGAAGGGCATCTCCCGTCGATCCAATGGATCGATGGCCCAGAGCACGATTACTTCCCTTCGATGCGGCCAATCGATCTTTTTTCGGAACCCGGTTTGAGGGTCTGGGGCACCACCGATGCGCAGCATAGTTCACTGTCACTCCAAGTCCATCATGCGGCCTGCGACGGAAAGGGTGTACTGCAAGTTGTCGACGATTTTTTACGAAGCTACGCCCGTGTCTTCGCAGAACAGCAGTCCCCGATTGAACTGTCCCCCTGCAACCCGCAGATATTGCATGGGCGAGGGAGTTTTGGTCTGACCGTAGGGAAATACCTGCGAATGCTCCCCGTTCAACTTACGGGTCTTTTGGGTGTGCAGAGGTTTCTCATGCGACGTCCGGTTCCCTTATTGGAACCAGTCGCGGCGATCTCCAGCGAATTGCCCGCAGGATTTCCGGATGTCAAGGTAGGCAGATTGGAAGCTGACGAGGTGCGGAAATTGTCGGCGGTCACCGAGGCATTCCAAGTGACGGTCAACGATTGGCTGATTCGTGACTTTTTTGTAGCGGTCGATGATTTCCGCTCGCGATATCAGGCCACTGCGGCCCACGAATGGATCCGATTTTCCGTGCCCATGAATCTCCGCCAAGGGTCTGATAACCAGATGCCGGCGGCCAATGTGGTAAGCATGGTTTTTCTTGACCGAACTCCGAAACAGATCGCCGACTCCGCAGGCTTGCTGCGGAGTATCCACG
>JANXQG010000603.1 GCA_025356915.1 Planctomycetota bacterium
GAGTGCGGCCATGGCCGCACTCCCCGCATGGCCCCCCCATCGCTCCTCGGTTAAAGTCTTTTGAGCAAAGTTTTCTGCCGGTCATACCACATCCTGGCAGGGGGATTATAGATCGTCTGGGGGGTGGTTCCCGCAACATGCGCGTACTGTCCCCGGGCCGGCTGGCGTCGGAAAGAATTAGAAGGTTGCCTCGAAGATGTCGATATCCACGTAGGTTAGTTCCGGAGGCTCGTCGTCCGGGGCGTGGACCCCCGATCCCGGCAGGCGGTGTGCGCGGCGTCGAGGGTTACTCGCTATACAACGCGAACATGTCGCGAATCGACTACGGATCGGTCGGCCTGCTTGCCTCCTACCGCGATGGCTCCACGCACCCTACAACTTGTGGTTCACGGTCAGGCTGGAAAGCCTGACGTACAACAATCAACGGGGTGCACGCTCTGCGGTTCCCAAGTGCCGTGTGTTGCCTACTCGGCGAGTCACGCCGATGCGATCAAAATAGTCCAACAGCACCAGTGCGTACTTCCGCGTCGTGTCAAGCAGGTACTTGAAGTCCACACTCTCCAACCGCCCCTCCTTGCGGAGATGTTCAACCAGAATGGCACGGGCCTGATCGACCGCCTCCTTGTGAAACAACAAGTTCTCGACCAGCACCAGCCGCCCATGCTCACAGAGAATTTTGAGTTCTTGCTGCACCGTGGCCGGTGGAAGTTTCATTTTAATGGCAACTTCCTCTGCACCCGGCGGTTGAAACAGCGACTCGTGGAACAGGGCCTCGATGGCCGCAAGCCGGTTGGCCTGTTCCGCCGAGAGGCTGACCCGATGTTCGGACACCGCGAGTCGCTGGTTGTGCTCAACCAGTCGGCCCTGTTGTTTGAGCATGGTCACCAGCGGGTCGAGGATCGCTCGAGGCACCGGGCAAGTCTGCCCAAGTTGCTCCGGGGGAATACCAGGGCTTTCCGGCGACTGGCGATGAAACTCGGCGACTGAATCGAGAATCTGCCGTGCCATTTCCAGGCACGTTTCGCGGTGCATGTAAAGCCCGCTGCCCAGCGACACCCCCCGTTTCGCCACAGTCAACTCGGCTAGCATGGTTTGCACGCGATCAGCGGGAATCTTCGTGCGCCGAGTAAGTGACGCGACGTTGGCGGTGCCCAATGGCGCACGTCGCAGGCAATACTCCACGAACTGACGTTCGTCTTGTACGGCCGCGGTCCGCTCCTGGAGATCGGTAATCAACGCCGGGCGGTTGCGTTTCATGCGGCGGTCAACGGACTCGACAATCATGCCGCCCCCCAGAGTATGCACCGGCGATAGTGCTCGCAGGATGAAACGGTCGCCTGGACCGGCGACCACGGGCGTATTGGTGTGTAGTTGCACGAGGCACTCCATGCCGGCCTCCATGCGATTCCCCTCAATGGAGTAGACCACGGCCGTGGTCTCCGACGTGCCCGTGTGAAACCGCACGGCCGCGCCGTTCTTCAACATAAGCTTCAGCCGCGGCAGCAGACGTAGTGTGGCGACGAACCACTCCCCCGTAGTGAAGCAGCCTGGCACGGTCAGGGTATCGCCACGATGGATCGCATGATGGTCCCAGTGCCCCACGTTCACCGCGGCGCACTGCCCGGCCGCGACGGTATCGCTCGGCTGGCAGTAGACTTCGATCCGTCGAATCCGCCCCTCGATGCCCTGGGGCAGGAGAACAACTTCCTGCCCCTCACACGCAGTGCCGGCCACCGGGATACCGGCGACCACCGTCCCATAGCCGCGCACGGAAAACGTTCGTTCGACGGGCAGGCGGAAGATGCCATTGATGGGTTTCGGCTGGACCGTCTTGAGGAGGGCGTCAAGGGCCTCGAACAGCATGTCGAAGCCTTCGTAGGTCAGATTCGACAGCGGTAGGATCGGGGCCCCTTCGAGGAAGGTGCCGCGAAGAAAATCGGCCAACTCGGCCTGGGCCAGTTCTCGCATGTCATCGGCGACGCGGTCGATCTTCGTCAGGGCCACCAGTCCGTGCCGCAGTCCGAGCAGCGCGAGGATATCCAGGTGTTCGCGGGTTTGGGGCATCACGCCGTCGTCGGCGGCGACGACAAGAATCACGGCGTCCATGCCGCTGGCACCGGCGACCATGGTCTTGACGAAGTTCTCATGGCCTGGCACATCGACAATGCCGACCTGCGTGTCGCGGATCGTGCAGGGGGCAAATCCCAAGTCGATCGACATGCCCCGCGCCTTCTCCTCCTTCAGCCGGTCGGTTTCACAACCGGTGAGCGACCTGACCAAGGCCGTTTTACCATGGTCAATGTGACCTGCCGTGCCGAGGGTGATGCGGGTGCGGGAGGTCATCGCAACGCCTCTGCAAACGCCGCGATCAATCGCGATTCATCCCCGTCCAGCAGCGTTCGCGGATCGACCAGAACCTGGCCCTTGTTGATCCGCGTGAAAACCGGCGGATGGTGCAGCCGGAGCCGCGAGGCAAGCTCCTCGGGGCCAAATGTTGCTGGTGTCACCGCCACCAATCGTGTAGGCAAATCCTGGCCCGGCAACGAACCGCCTCCCATCTGCGACGCGCCATCGATGACGGCCACGACTGCCCTGCTCATAAATTGGGCAATTCCTGCGGCAATGCGTTGGGCCGCCGCGTCGAGTTCCTCCAAGGTGCGGCAGACCATGCGCAGTGTGGGTACCTCGCGAATCGCTTGCTCTTCGTCGAAGAACTGCAAGAGCGTCGCTTCCAGCGCAGCGAGTGTGAGCTTGCCCGCGCGAACAATCCTCGCCATCTGATTTTTGCGAACCGTTTCGATCATCGCCGCCTTACCGAGGATGATGCCCCCCTGCGAGGCACCGATGAGCTTGTCGGCACTGGACGTAACCAGGTCGGCACCTGCGCGGATCGCGTCGGCCAACGTCGGCCCAACGTCAAGTCCGAAATGCGATAAGTCAAGCAGTGCCCCAGCTCCCACATCGTCGATCAACACCAACCCGCGCGCGTGAGCGATCTCGACCAGTTCCTCCAGGGGAACCTCGGCGGTGAATCCGCTCATGGTGTAGTTGCTAGGGTGGACCCGCAAAATAGCCGCCGTGTTCTCGGTAATGGCCCGTTGGTAATCGCGAGCGTGGGTTTTGTTCGTCGTGCCGACTTCGACCATCTTGGCGCCGCTGGCCGCCATCACGTCAGGCAGGCGGAACGAGCCGCCGATCTCGACCAACTGGCCGCGGGAGACAATCACTTCGCGGCCGGCAGCCACGGCATTGAGCACCAGCCACGTCGCGGCAGCGTTATTATTGACCACGGTGGCGGCCTCACAGCCGGTCAATTGTTGCAGTAGCCATTGGATCCGGGTGTCGCGTTTCGACCGCAGCCCGCTGGCAAGATCCGCCTGGAGCAGCGAGTAACCACACAACTCCTCGGCAATCTGTCGGACCGCTCGGGCCGGCAGCGCAGCCCGCCCCAACGCGGTATGCAGGATAACGCCCGTAGCATTCACCACGGAGCGGTAATGCGGGCCAATAGCGTCGCGAATGCCCTGGCGGAGCCGCTCCAAGATGGTGTCGCGAATGGCCGTATCGCCGGCATGGCCAGCGGGATCGTCCTTTACCGACGCGCGAACCTGCTCGACGGCCGCACGCAGACAACCCACGACAATTTTTCGCGGTATACCCGCAGCGCACTGGGCCACTCGCTCGTCTTGCAACAGCACCTCAACAGACGGGATTTTCCGGAGAATATCTTGCATCGGGGGAACCTACAAGGCACTTTTACTAACTCAACATTGGGACTTTGCAATTCTCCTGCTTTGCAATCTGGCCTGAGTCACTTCATGTCCTCAAAAAGCGCATCGACGAATTTGTCCGGATCGAAGAGCGCGAGGTCCTCGGCTTGCTCGCCGACGCCGATGTACTTCACGGGTAGCCCGACGGTCTGGCGAATGGCGACGACGACGCCGCCTTTGGCCGTGCCGTCAAGCTTGGCGAGCACCAGGCCGGTGCAGCGCACGGCATCGGTGAAATGCTTGGCTTGGCTGATGCCGTTCTGGCCTGTGGTGGCGTCGAGGACCAGGATCACTTCATGCGGGGCCTCGGGAATCTGCTTGCCCAACACGCGGTGAATTTTGGAAAGTTCCTGCATCAGATTCTGCTGAGTTTGCAGTCGGCCGGCCGTGTCGATGATGCAGACATCGGCGCCAATCTGAAGGGCCTGTGCGACAGCACGATGCGCCACGCTGGCCGGGTCGCTGCCGGACGCGCCGGTGACGATCTCCGCCCCCAACCGCTTGGCCCAGATGGTCAACTGCTCGACCGCCGCAGCCCGGAAGGTGTCGGCGGCGCCGAGCACGACCTTCTTGCCTTCGCTCTGGAACATAGCGGCCAGCTTGGCGATCGATGTCGTCTTGCCCGCACCGTTCACGCCAGCCACCATGATTACCGTTGGGCCGCTTGAGGCATAGTGGATCGGGTCGGCGGGCTGGGCCAACATCCCCTTAAGCTTGGTCTTGATATGCTCCAGTATCTCATCCATTTTCACGACCCGGGCGCGGAAACTGGCGCGGATCTCATCGGCGATCTCCTGTCCGGCCTCGACGCCCATATCGGTCTTGATGAGCGTTTCAAACAGTTGGTCAACGAACTTATCATCGACCAACTGTCCCTCACTTTTGAAGAGATCACGGATGTCGGTGCTAAGGAACTGAGCGGTCTTTTTCAGACCCTGCTTGAGTTTTTCAAATAA
>JANXQG010000628.1 GCA_025356915.1 Planctomycetota bacterium
TGTCCGGGGGATTGTTACGCTCAAAGCTAGAATTGATCCGCTTATATCGTTTTCTTTTCCCCTCTCCGCTGCGGCGGCTCCGCCGTCGCAGCGGAGAGGGGAAAATAGTTAGGGGGGCCGTCTTTGCTAGCAAGGAACCTAACGATCCGACCGGGCAAGCCGGTGGGATTAAGGAACGTGATTTTGCCCCGTAGGGGCACCTGAGAATAGCCCAGCGATTTATCGCTGGGGAGAGGGAATAAAATTGAAAGTCCCGTAGGGACGACTGAGTAAAGATTGCAGTTCAGCCGTCCCTACGGGACTC
This sequence comes from Planctomycetota bacterium, assembly GCA_025356915.1. Taxonomy (GTDB): domain Bacteria; phylum Planctomycetota; class Planctomycetia; order Pirellulales; family Thermoguttaceae; genus JANXQG01. The sequence goes on from JANXQG010000628.1 coordinate 305, forward strand.
CGGAAATTCCTACGTTATTCCGAACCCCAGCAGTGAACTGCTGGGCTATTATCAAATGTCCCTACAGGACAGAAACTGAGTACCGACAACCCCACCGGCTGTCGCGGCAGGCTTTCCTGAGCTTGGATCTGCCGCGGCAGCCGGTTCTTTTTCTTGTTCGTAGGATGGGATTTAGTCCGTCAACCTACTTCTCCTCCAGCACCACTCTGAAGCCAAGATTGAAGTAGCGGCTCTGCGGTGTGTTGTAGTTGCGGTAGGAGGCGCGGCAGTAGAATGACCAAGTGGCCCAGCCGCCGCCACGACGAACGTGCTTCCTACCGGACGGCGGACCTTGAGGATCGTCGATCGGCGACTTGGCGTAGGAGTCCGCACCGTAAAAATCGGAGACCCACTGCCAGACGTTGCCGTGCATGTCGTAAAGCCCAAAGGCGTTGGGTTGGAAACTGCCCACGGGTGCCGTGAACTCGAAACCGTCGTTGCCCTTCAAGGCAAACTTGGCCCACTCGGGCTGAACCCTGGCCGTCGACTTGTCGTAGGTGTTGGCAATCTTCACGAGCGACTCGGGATCGTTGCCCGACCAGAATCGGGTCTTCGTCCCAGCACGACAGGCATATTCCCATTCGGCCTCGGTGGGCAGGCGGTAAGTCTTATGCTCCTTTTCGCTCAGCCACTTGCAAAACTTCGCGGCGTCGTTCCAACTGACGTTGGTTGCCGGATGATCGTCCGTCTGCGGAAAACCCACATTGCGCCAGCTATGCTTTGGATTGCGATCAGCGTCCAACGTATGATTCTCCGAATTGTATCCGTATCCGCCCAGACCTTGGCGGCTACTGGTTGGCGGACTGGAGATTGCATCGTTGCGCTCAGCATCGGTGGCGTAATGCGTGGCTTCAACGAACTGGCGAAACTGCCCGAGCGTCACGGCATGCACGCCCATATGGAACGGCCTGGTAATGCGAACCTTGTGGGAGGGCGATTCGTCTTCCAATTTGAAACGATAGTCGTCGTATTGCGGGTAATCCTTTCGCAACAGTTCGATCGCTTCCAGGTTTCCCATCATGAACTCGCCTGCGGGAATCTTGACCAGCTTCATGCCGAGCGAATTGCTGATGGAAGGAATCGCTGGCGCGGTTGTGTTGGCAGCGGTAGCGGTGGTAGGCTCCACGGCAGGGGCTTGTTGCGGGCCGCTACACCCCAGGCAGGCGGCAAAAAAGGCAAGGGCAACGGCTCCAATGCGGAAAACGGTTTTCTTCATGGTTTGGTCACCAAGGGTTACTCGGGATCATAGGCCAGCACGGGGGCCAGCCACTTCTCGGCCTCTTTGAACTTCCAGCCTTTGCGGCGGGCATAGTCCTCGACCTGCTCGCGGGTGATCCGATCGATGGCGAAGTAACGCGAGCCGGGATGAGCGAAGTAAAAACCGCTCACCGAACCGGCCGGCAGCATCATGAAACTCTCGGTTAGCGTGATGCCCGCGGATCGCTCGGCCCCAAGCAAATCGAAGAGGATCCGCTTCTCCGTATGATCGGGAAGCGACGGATAACCAGGCGCAGGCCGAACACCGCGATACTTCTCGGCCAGCATATCGGGAATGGACAGATTCTCGCTTTGGCCGTAGCCCCAATCACGTCTCGCAATTTCATGCATCCGCTCGGCGAATGCCTCGGCAAAGCGGTCGGCAAAGACCTTGGCCATGATCGCGCTATAATCATCGTTGTCGGTCTCGCAGCGCCGCACCAGTTCGTCGGTGCCAAGGCCACCGGTCACGGCGAAACCTCCGAGGTAGTCCTTGCGGCCGCTGCCGACCGGGGCGATGAAGTCGGCGTTGCTGTAGTAACACCTCCGCGTCTCGCTCAGCCATTGCTGTCGCAGGTTGTGTAGCCGGGCCTTTTCCTCAGTGCGAGTATCGTCTTCATAAAGAATGATGTCATCACCCAACGAAGCCGCCGGCCAGAAACCATAGACACCACTTGCCCGCAGCCAGCGATTCTCGATGATGCGATCGAGGAGCTTCCTCGCGTCATTGTACAGTTTTCTCGCCTCGGAACCGCGCTCGGGATGCTCCAGGATCTCGGGGAACTTACCCCGCATCTCCCAAGCCGCGAAAAACTGTGCCCAATCGATGTAGGGCAGCAACTCCTCTAGCGGATATTCGGCCAACGTCCGCACGCCAAGGAACGAGGGCACGGGAATCTCGTGCTTGGCCCAGGCGGTCGGGAAGCGGCCCTCGACGGCTTCGCGATAGGAGACCAGCTTCAATTCCTGTTTCCGCTGGTATGCGGCGACCATCTGGACCTGGAAGGCGCGGTTCTCGGCATCAAACTGCGGCCGCTTCTCCGCCGAGAGGAGCCGCTCGCAGACCGGGGCAGACCGCGAGGCGTCCTTCACATGGACCACCTCATGCGAATAGCCCGGAGCGATCTTCACGGCCGTATGCTTGGGGCTTGTCGTGGCACCGCCGATCAGGAGAGGAATGTCCATGCCCAGCCGCTGCATCTCGCGGGCGACGTGGACCATCTCTTCGAGGCTCGGCGTAATCAGCCCACTGAGTCCGATCATATCGGCGTTGCTTTCGCGGGCCGCTTGCAGGATTTTCTCGCAGGGGACCATCACGCCCAGATCGACGATCTTGTAGTTATTGCAGCCCAACACGATGCCGACGATGTTCTTGCCAATGTCGTGAACATCGCCCTTGACCGTGGCCATCACGATCGTGCCGCGGGTCGATGGCTCGTTGCTGGTTTCAGCATTACCAGCGGCCAGTTTCTCGGCTTCCATGAACGGCATGAGATAGGCCACGGCCTTTTTCATCACGCGGGCACTTTTCACGACCTGTGGCAGGAACATCTTGCCGTCGCCAAACAAATCGCCGACGACCTGGATGCCGGCCATGAGCGGCCCTTCGATGATATTCAGGCCGGTAGCGTACTTCTGCCGGGCCTCCTCAACGTCCGTGTCGATATAATCGAGAATGCCATGCACGAGCGAATGTTTGAGCCGCTCTTCGACCGTGCCGTGCCGCCAGGCCGGATCGGCCTTGTCGTCCTGGGTGGCTTTGCCTTGAAGCGTGGCCCCGTAGGCGACCAGCCGCTCGGTAGCATCGGGCCGGCGATCGAGGATAACGTCTTCCACGCGTTCCCGAAGCACCGGCTCGATGTCCTCATAGACGGCCAACTGCCCGGCGTTGACAATGCCCATGTCGAGTCCGGCGTGGATGGCGTGGTAGAGAAACGCGGCATTGAACGCCTCGCGGACCGTGTCGTTGCCGCGGAAGCTGAACGAGACGTTGCTCACGCCCCCAGAGATTTTTACGTCCGGCAGGAGTTCCTTGATCTTCCGCGCGGCCTCGATGAAATTCAGACCGTAGCGGGCATGTTCCTCCATGCCGGTGCCGATTGTCAGAATGTTCGGGTCGAAAATGATGTCGGACGGTTTCATACCGGCCTTTTCCGTCAGCAGCTTATAGGCACGCCGGGCGATCTGGAGCTTGTGTTCCACACCGACCGCCTGGCCTTCTTCGTCGAACATCATCACCACGCAGGCCGCGCCATATTTTCGCACCAGTCGGGCGTGGGCCAAGAACTGCTCTTCGCCTTCCTTGAGGCTGATCGAGTTGACGATCGACTTGCCCTGCACACATTTAAGGCCCGCTTCAAGCACGGCCCAGTTCGAGCTGTCGATCATCACGGGTACGCGGGCAACGTCTGGCTCGGCGGCGAGCAGGTTCAGAAACTCGGTCATCACCTTTGGCCCGTCCAGCAGCCCCTCGTCCATATTGATGTCGATGATGTTCGCCCCGCCCTCGACCTGCTGCCGTGCGACGGAAACGGCCTCCGCTAGGTTGCCTTCGCGGACGAGCCGGGCGAACTTCTTTGATCCGGAGACATTGGTCCGCTCGCCGATCATGGTGAAGGTGCTGTCGGGGCGGACCACCAGCGGTTCGAGGCCGCTGAGGGTCGTATCGTGGCTGGGCGGAGGTGGCCGGCGGGGCGGCTTGCCGCGCAGGGTGTCGGCAATCGCGCGGATGTGGACTGGCGTCGTGCCACAGCAGCCTCCGACAATATTCACCCAGCGGCGATCTGCAAATTCTCCGAGCACGGCGGCCATCTGCGCCGGCGTTTCGTCATAGCCGCCGAACTCGTTGGGCAACCCGGCATTGGGGTGGCAACTGGTCCATGTCGGGCAAAGCTGCGAAAGCTCCTCGATATAGGGCCGCATTAGCGACGGGCCAAGCGCGCAGTTGATGCCCACGCTCAGCAGATCGGCATGTTCGATCGAGGCCAGAAACGCCGCGAGCGTCTGGCCGGAGAGCGTGCGGCCGCTGAGATCGGTGATCGTCACCGAAACCATCACCGGCAGCTTGGTCTGCCGCTTCGAGAACAGGTCGTCGATGGCGAACAGACATGCCTTGAGGTTGAGCGTATCGAAGACCGTTTCGGCCAG
>JANXQG010000635.1 GCA_025356915.1 Planctomycetota bacterium
TGTATGACGCGGTCAACAACGCCGAGGTCGATCTAGGCATCGTATCTTACCCGATCGCATCACCCGACATCGAAGTTATTCCCTTGCGCAGCGAACGCATGGCACTGGTATGCAGTCCGCAACACCGCCTGGCGAAGGAAACGTCCGTAACGGCCGAGCACATTCAGAGCGAGGATTTTATCGCCTTCGATCGCGATCTAAGCATCCGCAAGGAGATTGATCGGTACTTGCGGCAGCGGTCGGTAAACATCAGAATCGTAATGGAGTTCGATAATATCGAGACGATCAAACAGGCGGTGGAAATCGGGGCCGGGATCAGCATTCTGCCGGAGCCGCCGATCCGCGAAGCTTGTCGTAATGGCAGCCTCATCACGATCCAGTTGATCGATCCCGAGTTGTATCGTCCAATTGGCATTATCCATCGCCAGCGGAAAGTATTCACACCGACAACGGCCAAGTTCGTCGAGTTACTCAAGGAGATTCAGTTGCAAGGACCGGGGGAATCATGAAGCGTCAAGGAGAGTTTCCGGTCACTTTCCAGCCGTTCGATAAGAGGGTCCATGTGCTGGCGGGAACCCGGCTGCAAGAGGCGGCCATGGCAGCCGATCTCGTGCTCGATTCGCCATGTGGCGGCGAGGGAACTTGCGGTAAGTGTCGCCTGGTCATCAGCCAAGGCGCGACGCCGCCCACGGATGAGGAACGCCGGCAACTGACCGAAGAGGAACTGCATGCGGGCTGTCGGCTGGCCTGCCAGGCAACCGTCGGCGGACCGATGAGTGTATTGGTGCCCGAGACCTCACTCGTCAACCGGCCCCATCAAATTTTGGTTCACTCTGAATCAGCGGTAGAAGCGGACGGTGCGCCGTTAATTTGCAAACGGTATATCGAACTTCCCTCACCCGATCGGGGTGACGATCTGCCGGATCTGGCTCGGCTGCAACGGTGCCTCGGCCCGCTTCATGCCGATTTGAGCCTAATCCGCGAGCTTCCACGCTGCCTGCGGGACGCCAATTTCCAAGGCACCGCAGTGCTGGATGACGATCGTCTCATCGACTTCGAGCCGGGAAACACGGAAAGGGATTCCTATGGCGTGGCCATCGACTTGGGCACCACGACGCTTGTTGCTGCCCTGTTGGATCTTGCCACCGGCCGACAGGTTCGCATCACTTCACGGCTCAATCCACAGACCCGCTTCGGCGACGATGTGCTGACGCGAATTCTCATGGCCCGTACCAATTCCGAGGGGCTTCAACAGCTCCAGCGGGTCGTCGCCGAGGCAATGGATGCCATGATCGGCGAATTGTGCGACGCCACGGGTATCGCTCGGCAGCAAGTCTACCACGTGACTCTGGCCGGCAATACAACCATGCAGCAACTTTTTTGCGGCATCGATCCGGGAGCGTTGGGCGAGGTGCCCTTTGTGCCCGCAGTCCAACAAGGGCTGGCTTTTCCGGCTGCGGAAGGCGGCTTGCAGATCCATCCTCGCGGCCGGGTCCATGTCCTGCCGATCATAGGCGCTTTCGTGGGCGGTGACATCGTAGGCGGTATTCTGGCAACGGGGCTGGCCGATTGTACAATTCCGACTCTCTTGATCGATATTGGCACGAATGGCGAGATTGTGCTGTTGGCGGACGGTAAACTCACTGCGACCTCGACCGCAGCCGGGCCGGCTTTTGAAGGCGCGCGGATCGCCCAAGGCATGAGGGCCAGCCGGGGGGCGATCGAGAAGGTTGTGGTCGATCGGAGTTTGCATATCCATGTAATCGGCCACGTTCCACCGCTGGGGCTGTGTGGCTCCGCCTTGATCGACACCACGGCGGAACTCTTGCGGCATGGCATCGTCTCGCCCCAAGGCCGGCTTTTGACGCGCGACGAACTGCCCGCGGACGTCCTGCCGGACCTCGCACGGCGAATCGAACTCCGCGATCGACAGGTCGCCTTTGTGCTTGCCGACGGGGAAACCGTGGCGGGCGGCAAGAAGGTAGCATTGACCCAGCGCGACTTGCGAGAAGTCCAGTTAGCCTCCGGAGCGATTCGTGCCGGCATCGAACTGCTGTTGAAACGGCAAGGACTCAAGCCGAAAGACCTCGATCGCGTACTCCTGGCGGGCGGATTCGGTAACTATATCCGCTGCGGCAATGCCCAGCGCATGGGTCTCTTGCCCCCCGGCATCGAACATCAGCGAATCCGTTATCAAGGCAACACCTCGCTTGCCGGGGCACAGTTGGTCGGCCTCTCGCGGCGTTATCGGAAAGCGTGTGACGAGCTTGCCGCACGAACCGAGCACGTTGATCTTTCGCTGGAACCTGATTTCGCCACCGCGTTTGCGGATGCAATGATTTTTCCCGAACCGTGAACCAGCCTTCGGCCCAACCATGGTGACTTCGACACGCTCAAAACAGGGCATTATCTACGCGATCGCCGCCTACGGATCCTGGGGCCTCTTTCCTTTGTACTTCAAGACTGTGGCGAGCGTGGCCCCAGTGGAAGTTCTGGCCCATCGGGCGTTGTGGTCTTTCGCAGTGCTGGCCGTTCTGGTTGCCTTCCTGGGACGGTGGTCGGAACTGGGACGAGAACTACGGAGCGGCAAGCTGCTGGCCATGCTGGGGTTAAGCACTCTGTGTATCGCCGTCAACTGGCTTTTGTTTATCCACGCGGTCGTCAGCGGCCAGGTACTCCAGGCCAGCCTGGGCTACTTCATCAACCCATTGGTCAACGTGCTCTTGGGCGTGGTGTTCCTTGGTGAACGGCTGCGGCCCTACCAGAATGTGAGCATCATGCTGGCCTTGGTCGGCGTTGTGGTGCTGACATGTTTTGTGGGCGAAGTACCCTGGATCGCTCTGACCCTCGCCCTAACGTTCGGCTTATACGGCTTGATGCGCAAAATTATGCCCGTGGACGGGCTGGTGAGCCTGACGGTGGAAACGCTCGCCATGATGCCCATCGCACTGGCCTACTTCGTTTACCTGGGAGCGACGAGACAGGGTGCGGGGAACAGCATCGGAACCCTGGGCCTGCTGGCACTCAGCGGCCCAGTGACTACGGTGCCGCTGCTGTTCTTCGGGGCTGCGGCCCGGCAGTTGCGGCTCTCGACGATGGGCATCCTCCAGTACCTCTCGCCCACCCTTCAGTTCCTGTTGGCGGTCGTGGCTTTCCAGGAACCGTTCTCGACGGCCCAGATCGTGAGCTTCGGGTGCATCTGGACGGCGATCACCATCTACACGGCCGACTCCTTCCGGGCGGTAAGGCAGGACCGGATGGCCTTGGTCGAGCCTTTCGGGGCCGACCCGTGACAAGGCGGTGAGCCGGAACATGACGAGCAACGGAACCAGCCGAATTAGCAGCGATTAGCCCGTTTACCAGCACGAACAACGGCCAGTGACGGTCATCGCCTTCGGCGCATACGCATTCGCTCGTCCAGCGTTCGGCGATTTGATCGACGCTACAAGAATTTGCTCTGGTATCTGTCCTGCCGACGTACCAAGGCGGCGCGGATCACGCAGAGCGTTCTGCCAAACGTCGTCCTGCCCCTCTCCCAAAAGTGAGAGGGGAGTTTCCGTGGATAGCCTTACCGAAGCATTTCGGTCTTCACCTTTTCCAACTCCACGCCCAGCACTTCCTTTGCCAGGTCGGCGAGCGTGGCTGGATCGGCCTGGATGTGAATAGTGCGGTGCTGATGCGAGAGCGACTCGCCGGTCTTCAGCGTCTTGGCCGGCGAGAGCGACTCGATCTCATAGAATGGCCCGAGGCCCTTCTTGCCGGGCGCGGGCGGGCCGTCGTTGTAGCTGTTGGCCACGTCGCCCTTGTAGGGTTCGGCGGACGGGCCGCCCCACTGATTGTTCATGTAAAGTTCCTGAGTCGGATCGGCCGCCATGCTGAAGTGGACCAGCGTCAACACATTGTTCTGGAAATCGATCGAACCGAGCACGTTGCGGACACGTCGCTGCGAAATGCCGATCTTCGCGCGAAAGTTGCCGTCGGCTCGCAAGAGCACGGCCTCGGGCAAGGTTCGCAGTCGTTCCATTGGCACGGCACCGAAATAGTCGGACTTGACCACGGCACCCAACTCGGTCTCACTGCCCGGCTTATAGGGCGCGATCACCACCGTTTGCGGTCCGGAATTCATCATGCCGAGGATCCAGATGGAGACGAGGCCCTTCTCGCGGGTCATGTCGGCGCCGCGATTGGTCAAGCGGTTATCCGTCTCGTAGGCTACGCTCTTCACGCCGTTTGCGGCGATTTTCCTCGCCGCCGAATCACCGAGTATCTGCCTCAGGTCGGATTTGTCCAGCAGGCGGACGCCGCGGCGGACATCGAGATGAAATTGCGTACCCGAGGTGTTCTGGAACTTCATCGTCGTAGCCATGCGGAGCGACTCGCTTGGAGCGGAAACGACTTTCCAGGCTCCTTCGTTGAAGGCCGGCGGAGTGAGCCAGTTGTCGAGGTTCTGCGGCTTGCCCGGCTCGAACCAGAGGCTGAACTGCCCGCCCTCGGGTGAGAGCCATAGTCGCTCTTCGGCCCCGTAGTTATTGAAGTGCGGATTGAGCTTTCCGGCGGTGATGAACTCGTCATTGACATAGCCGAAGCTGATGCCTTCCATGCCGCCGCAGGTCGAGGTCATCACGCGGCCTTGCCACTCCGGGCAGATGGCCACGCGAGCCCCCTCGCCGTTGGTCAGTTCGACGAGTTCTGTATGCTTGGCCAGAAATTCGCGTGTTTTGCCATAGGACATGGGCTTGCCTTTCGTTTCCGCCGCTAGGGCGAGGGTGCCGCCGGCCACAAGCGCCGCGGCCAGGATCATGGAAAAACGGTTCATCGGAGGTCCTTCCGGGTGGATTTTGATGCCAACTCAACAAGATACCCGACCACCCCGCTGTTTCCAAGCCCCTTTGTATGAAGTTTTTATCCTTTGGCGACGATGGAGAATAAGGGGTGCTGTCGATGGGATCGGAAACCAAGATTCACCGGGGTAGGATTTTTCGATTTGGCAAGTGGTCTTTCCATTACCTTTGACTTGCTGACCAGCACCGATAACGAGGCTGCGGTGCAAGTGCTGATCCCCGCGCTGGATTGTGCGAATCCTGCCGTCCAGGAGGGTGCGCTCATTGCCTTGCTGAAGCGGCGGACGGCGGCCGGAGGACGCGAGATTCTCGATCGCATGTCGCGGATGAAGCCGGAGTGGAAAACGATCATTCGCCAGCATCGCGGCCGGCTGACCGGGGCACTTCGCGACGCCATTCTAGGTACCGATGTTGGTCTTTGCGAAAACGGCTGCCGGGCGGCAGTGATGTTCCGCGACTATGACCTAATTCCCACCCTTCTTACCGTACTGGACAGTTCGACCCAACCCAATTGCAACCTGGCGGCGCAGACTGTGCTGGAACTGGTCCAGGCCCTGTGCGAAGAGATTGCCGGGGGTCGTGACCCGAGCGATCGCCGTGACCCGCAGATGATTCGTCGCTATGTACTCGGCAGCCTGGAGTCGTCGGTCTATCGCTATAGCCAGCACAAGCGACGCGAGGTGATCGAGAGTTTTCTACTGCTGGCCGGTCGCGACAACGCCACGTTGCGGCAGATTCTCGGCAATCCACATCACGCGGTGCGAGTCACCCTGACCGACGTGTTATTGAAGAGCGCACAACGGGGAGTCCTGCGACTTCTTTTGAAGTTTCTCGATGATCCAAACGCGCCCTTGGCCACATTGACGGTGATCGCCGCGCGCAGCGATTCTCGCTTTGTCCACTACCTGATGCGCAAGATCGGCCACGAACCGACAGCCGCCATGGCGTTGAACTTGAAGAAGCTGACTTCGATCTCCTGGCTGGGCGATTGCCGCCGGATCATGGACCAGATTGACGACGCGGGCCAGCATTCAGCCGTGCGTTTCGTGATGGCCTCGGGCGTTCCGCGGCAGCAGGCCCTGGGACTGATCGAGACGATCCTCCTGCACGGTAAGCCGGGTGGTCGGCGCGAGGCGGCCCGTGCTTTGGGCGAATTCCAGGGTACTGACGCCAACGCTCTGGCGATGAGTGCCATGACCGATCCCGACCCCCAGGTGCAGGCCAACGTCATTCCGCAGCTTCGCGGTCGCGGGATTCCCTGCGTGCTGCCCAGCTTGCTGGAATTGGTGGAAAGTCCGTACCCCGTGGTTCGCAAAGCAGCCAGGGAGAGCCTGGTGGAGTTCAGTTTCAAGCGATTCGTGGCGGCCTTTGACATGTTGGACGAAGAGGTCCGTCGCAGCACGGGACTGCTGATCAAGAAGATCGACATTCAGAGCATATCGCTCTTGAACGATGAGCTGAAATCGCCGATCCGGACGCGCCGGCTCCGCGGCCTGGCGATCGCCCGCACGATCGAGGCCGTGGAGGGCGTCCAGAGCGCGGTCATCGAGATGCTTCAGGACGAGGATCATTTGGTCCGCATGGAAGCGGCGGTCACGCTGGGTAAGTCCATCAATCCCGCCAGCGTGGCGGCTTTGACCGGGGCCCTCAACGACAAGAGCGAAGTTGTTCGTCTCTCAGCCCAGCGCAGCCTGCGAGAAGCGATGCAAGCCTGCCCAACGTAATAAAAGTTTTAAGCTTTACGGAAGCCAATGGACGTAATCTCGTGCATCCTGTTTGCCCAACGCAGCCGTAGCGATGGCTTCCGCGATGGCTTTCGCGGGACGACAGGCTCCGATGACGTGCTGCTGGGCCTGCTGATTGTGGCCGCGCTCGTGGCAGGCATGTGGGCCATTTCGCGCCTCGTGAGCGTGGGGCGGAAACGACGCGGATACAACGGCCCGTGGCGGCTCTTCTGGGCTCTTTGCAAGGCGCACCACCTAAACTGGTCCGATCGTTGGCTTTTATACCGTGTCGCACGAAACCAAGCCCTACACGATCCGGGCCGGCTGTTCCTAGAAGCTCAGCACTGGGAAGAAAAGAACCTTGGGCCACGGTTTGCCCTGGAATATCCCCGCCTGAAAGCTCTGCGGACACGGATCTTCGGCGAGATGACGCGAAGCCCGGTTGTTGAGCCGGTTTCGCGGCCCGTGCCATTAGTTTCGCGGCCCGCTCCGCCACTGTTTCCCGGCCTGCCTAGTCCAACGCTCGACGTTCCGCCATGGACGGGGGAGAGGAGGTGAGGAGGGTGTGAAGGGGTAATCGCGAAACCGCAAGCGGATGGCTCGCACGGATGAGAAAGGTACTAGCGGATGAGAAAGGTGATAGCATTGCCTTTCTCACTCTTCACACCTTTCTCACCCTTATTTTCCACTGTCTTCGCTCTTGGGAGCTGCTTTTGGCGTGCTGCCGGCTTTGGGCGCGCTGCCAGCCCTGCTGGCACCGCTGAGCGCCGATGCGCCACTTCCAAAATGCTCCACCGAGCTTGACTTCTGATAACCCATCTGCTGCTTGAAATCAGCCATCGTCATCTTACGGACCTGGTAGTACTCGGCGTCGCGAAGTATTTCGCCATGGCTCTTGATGACATCGGGTGAGCTTTTGTCGGGAGGATCACCAATCACGATGAAGCGGGTATTGGCCGTGATCTGGCCTAGCTTGTGCCCCTTTTCGTCCAGCTCGCAATCGACCACACCACCATTCTCGTTGATCATACCGCGAACGATTCCGAGTTGGTTGCGACCATCGCCGTCGAGGTTCATGATCCCGGTCACGGCGAAGTGATTCTGCTGGCCCGGTGACCAGAGCGGGGTGAATACCTTGTCGCCAGCCATGATGGGATCGGCGAGCTTGTCATCGAGGATACGTGCCTGGGCCGAGTGGTCGCCTTCGATGCGAGTGACCTCGACCGTGCCCTTCTTGACGGCCTTGGCTGCGTTGCTCGAGTCTGCCGAGAAAACGGTGAACTTTGTCCCCCGCTGCAAGGAATCCGCCCGGCCGCGATTGATCCAGACCATCTTATTCGGCAGGCTGACCCAGGTGATTTCACCCGAGGGAACGTCCATTTCCTGCCTTTCGACCTTGTTGCGCTCGGTCGTTAGCATTTTCACTTCGGCTTCCTTGTCTTGAACCGCTTTTTTTGCGGCTTTTTCAACGGCGGCAGCATTGGTTACCGCCGTGGTGGCTTCCTGCTTACTAGCGACTACTACCTTTAGATTTCGTGCGCTTTCTGCCGCGGTAGTCACCTGTGCGGCACTGTAAGTATCGGAGACCTCTTTGACCGTGAGAACCGTATTGCCATAGTCCTTATTGATCTTGGCGATGGCTTCATCCTTGCGCGCCTCGCGGTTGTCGAATTTCTTTTGCAACTTGGTCAGATCGTCCCGCGAACGGATAAGTTCGTCGGAACGGTCCTGGATGACCTTGTTCATGCCTGCGAGCAAGCGGCTGTAGAAAAGTGTACTGGGGTCGAAGAGCGGCTTGGAGGAATTTGCCTTATCGGGATCAGCTTCCTGCTTCTTCGCGTTGCCGTAAGTGGCCATGTCTTCGACAAACTGCTTTTCAATTTCATCGGTACTTCGTTCAGGGGAGCCAATTAACCTTTTTAGAGTGTCACACTCTTTTTGTTTCTCCCCCATCTTCTCTTGGGCCTGTTTTTCGCCGTCACCAGCAACCTTAGCGGCCTTGGTCGCCTCCTCGGCCCGCTGGTTATAGAGGTAGGTGGTCACGCCCAACACAACCGTGAGCATGACGAAAATAATCACCAGGACTTGCAGAACACCTTGACTTTCGCGGGCCATGAATTCGTCCTCCGTAAGAGCACCCTCCCTGAAAACTACACAACTTCATTCTAAATCCTGGGGTAAAAGTTGTCAAGGAAATTTGCCGCATGCCCAGAAAACCCCTTCGAGTGGGGTTCAACCGGACTTTGCAGGCCACCTCGCACTCCAAATTGGCTTGGTCTGATCTCGATAAACGGTTATAGTGCGAGCTATGTCCCCTGCTTGCGTCTACATTCTATTGGCCACCTATCAGGGCGAAACTTGGCTTCCTGAGCTGCTTCAGAGCATTCAGACCCAGTCGCATTCCGACTGGACCTTGCTCGTCCGAGATGATGGCAGCAGCGACGCCACTCGGCAAATCCTGCACGATGCGGCCGAGAAGGATCGGCGGATCAACATCGCCCAAGACGATGGCCTGCGACTGGGAACAGTGGGCAATTATTCTTGGCTTCTGCAAAAGGCATGGCTCGATGGGGCCGACTATGTCCTGCCGGCCGATCAAGACGACATCTGGCAAACAGACAAAGTTGCGCGGCTGGTACAGGCTTTACAGGAAGCGGAAATTGGCACCAAGCGAAAAATTCCGCGATTGGTCTATTGCGATGCCATGGTGATCGATGCCGCGCGGCGGTCGGTGCATGCGTCGTTTCTGCGTCAGAACCGGCTGCCCTACGGTTCCGGCCGGCCGTTGAATACATTGCTGGGCCGCAGTTTTGTTCTGGGATGTGCCTGTGCCATAAATCGCCCGCTCGTGGAGCTTGCCTTGCCGCTGCCCGAGACCGTGGCTTCGCACGATTGGTGGCTGGCCCTCTGTGCAGCCAGTGCCGGCGAGATTACGTGCCTTGATGTGGCGTTGCTGGAGTATCGCCGTCATGCAGCGAACGCCAGCCAGCCACCCTTTTGGAATGTCTTCCACGGTAGCCATAAGGGATGGCGACGGCGCTGGGAAATCGGCTGGAAGAACTTCTTGCGATCGCTCGAACAGGCCAAGGCACTGCGAGACCGATTGCACGAGCGGGGTGTCGCCGCTGGCGAACAGAGGGAGTTGCTCGATGCGTTCTGTCGGATCGTGGAGCAGCCTAGCCGATGGCGGCGGGTTTGGGAACTGCACCGCTTAGGCGTACCTGCAATCGATTGGCCACGGCGGCTGCTGTTCGACCTGTGCATCATGCGGTTGTAACCCGCTGCTTCCGCCTACCCAGAGCCAGGAAAAGTGATGGATCTACGTTGCCTTGACGGGCCGAAGGAATCATAATGCAATAGCTGACTGGCCGTGCGACGAATATCCTGAGAACCAGATAGGTTCTATGAGAATCGCCCGAACCGTGCAGTTGCCCGAGAGATACGCCCATGTTGCCATTCGATCCATACCTCAATTGGCTGGGGATTCCCCCCCATGAACAGCCGCCCAGTTTCTACCGCCTGTTAGGGGTTATTCTTTTCGAGTCGAATCCTGAAGTGATCCAACAGGCGGCCGATCGCCAATCGTTGCACGTTGGTGCCTACCAGTCGGGTCCACAGGGTGAGATCTGCCAGCAATTGCTGAGTGAAATCGCCATGGCGCAGTTTTGTCTATTGGACCCTCAGCAGAAAGCGGCTTACGACGGCCAGTTGTACGAAAGCCTGGCCCAGCGCGGCGAGCGCTCCGTGTCGGCGCCCCCGCCGCCGGCATCCATGACCGGCGCACGGCAATTCCATTCAACTCCACCGCAATATGGTCCGCAATCCGGCGTAGGCCCCCCCCAACCTAGCCAGGTAGTACAGGGGCCGATGACCATGTCCAGTCCTCTGCCGCCGATGCAGGCTCCGCCAGTGATGCAGGCTCCGCCGCCGGTGATGCAGATGCCACCAAACAGGATGTCGGCACCACCGGGTTTTGTGCAGGCAATGCAGCGTCCTCCTACTCCGGCCGCAATGCCGATGGCTGTGCCATTTCCGGTTGCGACGGCGGTTTTTACTGGTCCGGCGGCATCCCCGACGGCTCCTCCGGCCATTCCGCCAGCAGCTCCGCAGCGGCCGATCGATGAGTTGGAAAGCCTGACCTCAGAGCCGACGACGCGGCGTTGCATCCTGAAGAGGAATAGGAAAGTTGATTACACCAAGGAGATCATCATTGGAAGTGTGGTCGTGGTGGCGGGAGTTCTGTTGTTCATCGCCTATGTCGCTGTAAAGAGCCATGACCCTTCTGAGCACGGCCTCGGCGGCATCAAGACAGAAAAGCCTGTGGAATCGGTGCGAACTAAACATGCCGAAGAGATGAAGCAGAAGGAAAAGGAAATCAAGGAAAAGAAGGATTTGAACAAGCGGGCCGCGGCTATCAATACTTCGGCCAGCGGTGAAAAGATGGCGTTTGGCAATGCCGCCAAGCGGCCCAGGGAGCGTTCGCCTGTAGCGAATGACGCGGACACTCCACTCACCACACCCCACAACTTTGGCCCGCCCACTCGGAGCATGGATTCGCCAGATCCAGGTGGTCCGGTTACCGCAGTGCCACCGCCCGATGGTCACGATACTCCGCAGGATTTAGGCGGCGAAAAAGATCCGGTGATGGACACGCGGAACTGAAATCCGTGAAGTAAACATGCCTTTGCGAAGCCGCGAGCGGCTAAGGCAATCCCCAATCCCCAGTCCCCAATCCCTAATCCTTGTCCATGAGCGACACTGGTCCCAAGACTGATTCCACACGCTCGACGGTTGACCTCTCCGGTCGGCAGGTGGGCGATTTTCACTTTCTTCGCCGGCTGGGTCGCGGGGCAATGGCTGAAGTCTACCTTGCCGAGCAGGGCCGGCTGAAGCGATGGGTTGCGGTCAAGATACTCAGGCCGGAACTGGCGGACGATATTACCTACCTCAAGCGGTTCGAGCGCGAGGCCCAGGCCGCAGCGTCGCTGGTACATGCCAATATCGTGCAAACCCACGAGGTGGGGCACATCGACGGCCTGCACTTCATCGTTCAGGAGTACGTGCAAGGGCAGAATCTTCGCGATTGGCTTGCTCGCAATGGGCCACCCTTGTTGCAACAGGCCCTGTCGATCATGCGGCAGATCGCCGCCGCGCTGGGCAAGGCCGCCGAGCAAGGCGTAATTCATCGCGATATCAAGCCGGAAAACATCATGATTGCCACCACAGGCGAGGTGAAGGTGGCCGATTTCGGCCTCGCTCGCGTCATTCGCGAAACCGATACGATGGCGACCAACCTCACGCAGATCGGCATCACCATGGGCACGCCGCTTTACATGAGTCCCGAGCAGGTTGAAGGCCAGCCCCTCGATCACCGCAGCGATATATATTCGTTCGGCGTGCTTTGTTACCACATGCTGACGGGCAAGCCGCCATTTGTGGGCGATACGGCCCTGGCCGTGGCTGTACAGCATGTTAAGAAGCAGCCCAAGGCCCTGGAAGAACAGCGGCCCGATCTGCCGCCGGCCCTCTGCCGTGTTGTTCATCAGATGTTGGCCAAGGAACCCGAACAGCGCTGGCCTTCCAGCGGTGAGTTGCTGCTAGAGCTGTATCGCATTCAAGTCGAGCATTGTCCACAAGCCTCGCCGGAAGAACTTGCTTCTTGGAGCTCCGTGGGCATGGAGCCGTTGACCGATCCGAGATTGCGAGCGACGCGCCAATTGGCCGAAGTAATGCACAACACACCTCGCACGGAATATCGCTTTGGTCGTTGGATGCTGGCCGTGGGCATGGCAATCTCGTTTTGCGCGGCGGGGGCGGTGGCTTGGTGTACGATGCGTCCACGGCTTTTGGTGCCGCCGCCGCTCAGCGAAAAGTCCAACATTCCACGCCAGGACACCGCCTGGCGGCAGTGGTTCCGTGCCAGCCGCATTGGCACGGAAGAGGCATGGAAGTCGGTAATCGACTACCCGGGCGTTTCGGAATGCGTCGCTTTGCGTGCCAAGCAACAACTTGCGCGAATCTTCCTTCGCGCCGAGGATTTTGATAGTGCCATCAAGGTTTGTGACGAATTGGCATCCACCTCCGACAACAACGCCGAATTCAAGGCCTTCGGCCTGGCAGGCAAATGCGGTGCGTTATCGCTACAAAAAAAGTATCACGAGTCGGCCGACGTCCTCGATCAGTTCTGGCCCTGGCAACAATACCTCCGCGACAGTCAGATCAAAAAGATGCTCCGCCATACGATTGATAAGAACCGAGAGAACCTCGGACCACCGACATCCCCCCAATGGGACGAATGGCTGGAGAGGGAATTTGGTGTAAATGGGTAAAGAATCGGCACTTCCCGCCAATCCAGCTTGACAGGCACTAGATTTCATGGGTAGCCTAGAGTTAGCTGGGATTACTCGTTGGGTGCTTTATCATTGAAAGATTGCAAAATGCAGTACATTCACCGCAACTGGAAATTGGTTTTCTGGGTGGCCGCAGGCGTTGCCCTTGGCTGCACTGGGGCGGTTCAGCGATCCGCCCATGCACAGAATTCGGTTGCAGGGTGGCCGAATCGGGAAGATTTCACGGTTCTGCCATCGAAAGTGGTGCAGTTCAATACTCGTGACTCCGTGCTCAAGAGAGGTACGTTTGAAAGCGACGAGGAAGAGAAGTTCGTCGAGTTCTACGATCAGTCGCTCTTTCCCAATGTGACCAACCCCGAGAACCGCCAAGCGCTAAAAGAAGGACAGCCGCCCAAAAACGATCTGGTTGTAAAGCTTCGTAAAGATCTCAATGCCTGCGAAAAATCGACTGAAAAGCAGGTTTTCAACAAGCTGGTGGATCTCACGCTGGCCTATATGTCAAAAATAGCCAAGGACGGCCAATACCACCCTGTTGCACGGGTGAATGCCCTATTGGCCATTGGCGAGGTCAACTCACCCAAGGCCGCAAAAGTACTCTTGGATACGGCTTTCGGCAAGGGGCCAGGTGTCTTCGCCTTTCGCGTGGCGGCGATGACCGGTCTGGTCCGCATGGCCGGACCGAGTGGCAAAAAAGTGCTTTCCGACTCCGACATCGAGCCTCTGGTCGTGAAGAACCTGGTTCCGTTTGTCAAGTTCCGCCCTAAGAAAAGCGATCAAACCGACGGCATCAACTGGATGCGAGGACAGGCAGCCGATCTGTTCGCCGAATTGGGAAACACCGGCCAGCAGAATGAAGTCCCCTCTGCTTTACTCGTCATGCTTAACGACAAGGACTTGCCGATCCCGCTACGTAGCAAGGCGGCTAGGGCGCTGGGCAGGCTGAAATACGAAGGTAACCCGCCTGTCGCAGGCCCCTATCTGACGGCGCTCGCTGAATTCGCAAGTGACGCGCTAAGCAGCGATCAGCCCGCCAATCGAAGGCGGGTCAGGCTTGTGGTTCGAGACGTTGCTGAGGGCTTGAAGCCGCTAGCCTCATCAACAACTCACTCCAACGATCAGGCATTGATGGACGGTCTAAAAAAGACGTTGCAGACGCTCAATAGTGAAACAGAAGATAAATTGGGGC
The DNA here is from genome assembly GCA_025356915.1 of Planctomycetota bacterium. Taxonomy (GTDB): domain Bacteria; phylum Planctomycetota; class Planctomycetia; order Pirellulales; family Thermoguttaceae; genus JANXQG01. Next base: position 14,102 of record JANXQG010000635.1, read on the forward strand.
CTGAGGAACTCGTTGCTTCCATCGCGAAGGCAAAGGCGTCGCTGGACACCCTTTTGAAGAAGAAACCCTAGATTCACGTTCTATTCTTGGTTCCTTCCGGAAGGCGGAACTCATTATTGGCAAAAGGATTTGCCTCAGACGTGTCATCCAAGACTTCAAATTTCCGATTCGTCGCGCGCGCTGCGAGCTGGATGCTCTCGGTACTACTGCTGTGCGGTTGCCTGTTTCGCGGCGACGTTCCGCGGCAGCCGGTTCCTCAGCAGCCGGCCGCCCTCGATCCTCCAGAAAAGGGCCTGATTCGCGGCCCGAAACCGGCTTCGTCCGCCAAGGCTGAAACGGCCGCGTCCGACAATGCAAAACCTGATGTCACACGCGAAAAGCTGCTCCGCGGCAGTTGGTATCGCGTCCCACTAACCGCCGAGGAATCGGCCACCGGCATCTATAATGAAACGCTGGCAAAGCAGGAGGATACCAGTCCGGAAGCAGCTAATTTTCGCTACCGCAATGCCGGCTTGGAGCAGCTTATGGCCCGACCGGTTGCCGAGCGAACTATCGTGCCGGAACTGTTGACTGACAGTGACCGCATCGTGGCGGCTACCGCAGCCATAGCAATTGCTCGCCGAAGCGAAGCGAAAGTCGCTCCACACCTGATTACGGCCATCAAAGACGAAGAACTGCCGTTGCCGGCTCGTTGCGCAGCCGTGGAGGCATTGGGCCAATTGCCGGGTGACGGCCAGATAGCAACCCTGCAAAAGTTGGCTGATCGCCATGGCCAGTATACTCCCGGGGCCTCGACCGGCTATCAGGCCGATCTGCATGCCGAACTGCTGCGTGCTTTGGCTCGGCATGTCGATGCAGGCGATGATCCGCGTTTCATCGCGGCAGCCCAGGTTCCGTCGGGGTTGGTTCGAATTGAACTTCTGCGAGCCTGGGCCACTGGAAAGCGTGGTTCCATGCCGAGAGAAATCGCCGATATGCGGAGCGATGACGACCCGCGTGTCCGTGCGGCGGCACTGAAGGCATTGGCTGCAAGGAAACACCCGGCGGCAGTCGATTACTTGACATCGGCCCTGAACGACGTCGATCTGCCGGTCCGCCTGGCTGCGATCCGCGGCCTGGGCCAGCTCGATGACGCGCAGGTATTGGTCACCTTGCTCAAGGATCGCTCCGAGTTGATTCGTGCCGAGGCCGTGGCATCAATTGCGATTCGCGGATCGCGGGCCGTGGTACTCGGCGCGGTTGGCGATAAGTCGTGGCGAGTGCGGATGAAAGTGGCCGAGGCCCTAGCCGGATATGGCGACCCCGACGGAGCGGCTGTTGCACGACGCCTGCTGGACGACCCCAGTGCCGAAGTCGAGCGACAGGTCGTTCGATCGCTGAAGACCTGGCCTTTGGAGATGGCCGGTCCCGTATTATTGGATGCCCTGAGCAAGGATGCCGTCACCGTACGAAAATTGGCTGCGGAGCAGCTTGTCGTGAGCTGGCCCGCCGGCGGTCGATTCCCCTTTGATGCACTGCCCGCACGAAGGGCCGAGGCCCTCAGCGGGTTGCAGACGCGATATCAACGCGAGTTTGGTAATGCACGTGCTGAAGTCGCCATGCCTTCAAATTCGCAGCCACAGATTGCTATCAGCGATGCACAAGTCGAAAAGCTGCTCGTTGCCGGCGATTTCAAGGCTCTTGCCGAGCTCGGGCCAACCATCGACGCCGCTTTGGAGCGGTTGGCCATCGAACGAAACTTGACCTTGCTTGAGCCTGTCTACCACGACGTATTACCCAGGCATAGTGCAGTCTTTGCCCTCCTGGATCGTATGCACGGCGAAAATGTCGATCGACGCCGGCGCGCCGCGGAAGAACTCGTTGCGGCGGCCAACAAGCAGCCTTTGTGCCGGCTCGCCGTGGCGCGATTGTGTGAGCTGACAACCGGCGAGACCGACGCCGCCGTCTGGCTCGGCACCCTGGACGCCGTGCGCAAAAGCAGCAGTGAACCGGCGGTCCGCATGGCAAGATCCGCCCTGGGTCAAGCAGCCGGAGAGGTCCGCCGCCGTGCCTGCGACTATCTCGCAGCCCATCCCGATCCGGCCCACGAGGTTTTTCTTGTGCCCTTGCTTGGCGATTCCGAGCAGGCGGTGGTCGTTGCCGCGATTCGGGCGTTGGGTGCCGCTGGGCAGATTCAGGACATCGAGGTTTTGAAGAAACAGTTCGCCTCGGCCAATGAAGAAGTGCAACTGGAAACGGCCGTCGCCCTCGTGCATCTTCGCGACAAAAGCGGCGAAGCGGCGATCGAGCGGCTCAGCTATAGCAGCGACATCAAGACGCGAGCCCACGTCGCGCAAGCGTTGGGCACCTTGGGCGACGTCCGACTCGCAGGGATCCTGATCCGATTGCTCGACGACCCGAAGGCCACGGTCAGCCACGCCGCCTTGGCCAGTTTGCCCAAGGCCGTCGGCCGCGACCAGGGCCAGTCGGGCGACCGTGCGGGTATCGCTACCACCGAGCAGATGGCGCAGTGGAAGAAATGGTATGCCACAATGACGGTAGCCACAGCGACCACGCATCAATAAGGACCGGCGGCGATCAAGTCAATTCCCTGCCCATGAAACGGTTCCGCCTTCCATCACGGCACGAACCACTCCTCATCCTGAAGGGCTTTCATGCTCTCATCGACGGTGAGGGCATCGAAAGCACCGACCCATTCGTTTCCCGTATACCGCATGTAATGAAATTCTCGTCGAGCAGCTTGGGATTGAAAACGGTGTAGATTGGTTTAATGCTGCCCGGAACGGATTGCCAGCCGTGGAGAAAGAGGATTTTCATGGGGGTTTGTAGCCTAGCTTCTTGGCTTGGGCGAAGGCGGCACCTGTTCCATTTCCATTTTTGTTGGTTTCTTTTGCAGTTCTGGCTCTGCCCGTATGCTTTTTAGGTGGGACGAGCGCAGCGAGCCACGCCATCCTCCTTATTGATTTGCCAATCCTTAGTACAGAATTTTACACCTTGGTAGCGATTGTTGTAGCCGCTTCGTGCCATCTGCCGTCACTTGGGTGTGGGTAACATGTAATTCTTGCAGCTTGGTCAGGCCGGTCAGGTGCGGCAGACCGGCATCGCTAATTTGAGTGCGGCCGAGGTGCAGAAACTCGAGGTTAATGAGCACATGAAGCTTCGGCAGGCCCGCATCCGAGACGGCCGTGTTGTCGAGATTAAGCCACTTCAGGCCCCGTAGTGCTTGCAGAGACTCCAGGCCGAGATCCGTAACCTGCGTGGTCCATAGATTGAGCTTCACGAGCTTGGGCAACTGGCTCAGTGAGGCCAACCCTTCGTTGCTAATCGCCGTCTTGCTCAGGTCGAGATCCTCCAGGGACTTGAGAGTCGCAAGTCGGGATGCGCCGGCGTTCGTGACCTTGGTGCCGGAAAGGCGTAGACGCCTGAGCTTCGGCAGCCGCAACAGGTGTTCGACGCCCACATCGCTGATCTGCGTGTTGGCCAAGAGCAACTCTTCCAGGGTGGGCATGGTTTCGAGCGAAGCCAAGCCGGCGTCGGTGACCTGCGTTTCATCCAGCCCCAGCGACTTGAGCTTCGTCAGCAACAGCAGCTTTTGCAGCCCGGCATCGGTGATCGGCTGCTTCGAGAGTTTCACCGCCCGCAGGTTTGGTAGTGCCAATATCTTCACCAAATCGACATCGGTCAACTTGGCGTTCAGCGCGTCGACGGCGACCGGTTCACCTTGTTCGCCGAACTTCACTGCAATGCCAAGATCGCGTAATGCCTTGACGTGGGACTTCGTATCGTTGGCCGAGGCCTCGACGGTGATCATTGCGGTGATGCTTGCCGTAATTAGAAATGACTTAATCAATGGTTTGCTCCTTTTTCATTATATAATAAGTGATGTGAATCGACAAATCAGTCATTGTCGTGTTTCGCACATGCGCCGAGTGTGGGCGGACGGCTCATGGAGTGTGCCTGCTACTTTTCTTGCGACACCTTGTTTCGCCGATCCTACGTGGCTGGATTCTTCCGTCGTGGCCCGTCGGATTTTAGCCAACGGCGGATCTGTTCCAACTCGCCGCTCCAATTCTTGCCTACCCGCTGCTCGCAAAACGCGCGGAACAGCAAGTCAACCGTCTCGTGCAGACTTCGCACGCTTTCGATGCGGTCTTCCAGCGCGCCGCGACCCGCCGAGGTGTCTTCCACATGGATCTTTGCCCCGCTAACCATGAAGGTCTCAGGCTGGATCGTCAAATCGTACTGCTCGCCGTGACGCACAATCGTCATGCCGGCCTTGCGCGGCAACTTGCCGCTACGGATCGCCTGCATGGCCTCCGGCAAAGCGGTTGGCCCATCGGCAGTGATCGTTTCCTTCCCCGACTCGTCGCGCGGACACTGCAAGCTGAGCGTACGCGCAAACATGCCGGTCACTTCGGACTGGTCAGGCAGCGCAATGGTGTCGGAAACGGTCTCCCATCGCCACCAGAGCCAAAGCAGGAATTCGTTGCCGAGGAAGTCCCAGTTGCCCTCCTGCTGGTTCCACCAGGAAATTTCTGCCGTGGTGTTGCTCGTATGGAAAACAGAAGGAATGGCCTGATCGAGTGTTTTGCGGCGTTTGGCCTCGGCAGCCCAATCGCGGGCACGCCGGCTGGCCGTCATCGGCTGCAACTCCAGACCAAAGGCACGCGAGAAGAGGTCGCAACAGAGATCGGCTGCCGTACTGCTGGAGCCGCCAAAGTAGAGGATGCCGTTGCCGGCGTCCCAAAGTACGGGGAACTGCTGCATGCGGAGAAAACGGCCGCTGCGAATCTCGTCTTCGCAACGTGCCTCGACGGCCTCGCGAGCTTCCTGCCGCTGAACCTTAGTCGGCCGGCTGCCGGGATTGTCGGCCGTCAGGGCGGCAAGTTCCAGTTGTTGCCACGCCTTGCGAACGGCTGCTGGAATCTGGTGCGTGTCGATGCGCATCCCACAATGCAGAACGTCACCGATGACGTTTTTTTCGAGGCTAAAACTCAGATCCAGCAGATGCTCGCCAGCCAGGAAACCGATGCCCGGCTGTTCCGCCGTGACAACAATCTCGCTAATGGCGAACTTTTCCAGAACCTTGATGTCGCTGAGAGCAAACTGCCGCTTAGCGTCACCCTCGATCTGAAAACACTGAAACGATAACGGGCCGGAAAGAAATCCCATATTGATTCGTCCTTAAAAAGTTATTTTACAAAGTCGCTCGGGGTTAAGACGACCATTCGTTCCTTTACAAATACGCTTCCCCAAACCGTTCGCCGACCAACCCATGAACCTTTTTGATTTCTTCGGCCCGATCGGCGCGACAGACCAGCGTGGCGTCGGGCGTGTGGATGATGAGCAAGTCTTCGCAGCCGATCGCGGCAATCGCGTGCCCGGGGTCGGAGGAGGCAACGAGCGTCCGCGCGGAATCGACCAGCACATGCCGCGGGGCGGCCAACGCGTTGCCTTGCTCGTCGTGGGGACAGGTTTCGGCGAACATCGGCCAAGAACCGATGTCTAGCCATTCCAGCGGCATCGGCACTGCCGCCACGCGGAAATTCGGATCGCGCGAAGCAGGCTCCATCACGGCAAAATCAACGCTCACCTTTCGCAACGTTGGGTAGACCTCGTTGAGTACCGCCGACTGATCGCTACGACCCCATGCATCGGCCACGCGGGCCAAGCCGGCTGCATTGGCAGGTTCAAATCGGCGAATGCAGTCCAATAGCGTCTGCGCCCGCCAGACAAACATCCCGCTGTTCCACAAGTAGCGATCCGGCCCGGCGGCAAAGTAACTCGTGGCCGTTGCCTCGTCGGGCTTCTCCTTAAAACGCCCGACCACGCGGGCGGTGGATCCCAGCGGTTCGCCCAGTTCCAGGTAGCCATAGCTCGTGGCAGCCTCTGTCGGTGTGATGCCAAAAGTGACGAGGCTCCCTGGATAGCTTTCAGCCATCTCAAAACCCTGAGTGATGATCGCCTGGAAGCGATCGACGGGGCGGATAAGATGGTCGGCCGTGAATACAGCAATCACCGCGTCCGGATCCTGCTTGGCGATCACGGCGGCTCCGAAACCCACGGCATTGACTGTGTCGCGGCCGAGCGGCTCGCCGAGGAATTGTTCTTGGGGCAGCCCGGGGATCGTGTTGAGGATCACCTTTGCGTGCTTCTCGCCTGCGCAGATGAAGCGACGTTCAGCGGGGACCAGTCCTTCGAGCCGTTGATAGGCGATCTCCAGCAGGCTCTTGCCCGAGATGAACGGAATGAGTTGTTTCGGCAGGATTCCACGGCTCATCGGCCACAACCGCGTGCCCGAACCGCCGGCAATGATTAGTGCGTATCGCATGGGAGGAGTATTAGAACTTTGAGGTTGGAAAATCTAAAGGATGATTTGCGTGCAGCAGCCCAAACTCCGTGCGTCGTTCACCCACGCTCGGTGCGAAACCACGAAACGGCCACTTCCGTCGCACCTTACTTTTCTCGCCCAAGGCATACCAGACACATGTCGTCGTTTTGCGATTGCTTGCCGACAAACTGTTTGACGTTGCCTAGGATGCTCTGGCCGAAAGCTGCTACCCCGAGGCACGGCACAGTCGTCTGTTCATGCAGCCGCCGCAAGCCGTAGAGTTCGTTCTTTTCGTTCATCGCTTCGGAAATGCCGTCGGTATACAAGACCAATCGGTCGCCAGGGTTCAACGAATGCGAGACCTGCATATACTCGGCATTTTCCATCACTCCCAGCGGAAACATGGCGTTGGCTTCGTCAACCGCATGGACCACCTTGCCTGCGTGTTGCAAGTAGGCCGGTGGATGACCTGCGTTGACGAGCGTCAACTCGTGACGCAACGGATCGAGTACGGCCAACACGAGCGTCACGAAGCGATCCTCCCAGTTGGCGGAAAAGAACACGCGGTTCAGTTGCGCGACGGCCTCGGCAGGCGACGACTCGCTAACCAAGCAATAGCGCACATCCGCCGATAGCCGAGCCATCAAGAGCGAAGCAGGAATACCTTTGCCCGACACATCGGCCACGACAACCGCCAGCCGCCGGCCGGGTAGGGGAATGTAGTCATAATAGTCGCCACCCAACTCGTTGGCTGGTTCGTAAAAATGAAAGAAGTCGTAGCCCTCGATTCGCGGCGCATTGGAGGGTAAAAATCCACGCAGCACCGCGTGGGCGACCTCCAACTCGCGGCTCCGCTTCTGATCGCGGATGGCCATCTCGTGCAGTTCCGCGTTCTCCACGGCGATGGCCGCCTGGTAGGCAACGCTCGCCAGGACTTCTAGGTCGTCGCGGTTGAAACGGTTCCGTTGATCGGAAGTGTCGATCTGAATGACGCCCGTTACTTCGCCCCGACTGGTGATCAACGGCGCGCACATCACGGAGCGGATGTGGAAGTCGACGATGCTTTCGGATGCCTTGAAACGGAAATCGGAAGCCGCATCGGCCGAAAGGATCGCTACCTTGCTGGCCATCACGCCTTGAACGATCGTGCGGCTGATGCGAACTGAGTCGACCAACTCCGGGCGGCGATGCTTCAGCACTTTGGGAATCAGCTTTCCGGAGGCCGTGTCGCGAAGCACAATGACGCCCCGATCGGCCTGGGGAAAAATCGTCAGCAGGCTATCGAGTACTTTCGGCAACACGTCGTTCATCGTGACGGCGCGACCGAGATTTTGGCTGATCTCCATCATGGCCTTGAGCTTGGCATGGGGATTAACCTCTAGCCGCAAACTCGACGAGCCTGAGGAAATATCCAGCCGCGTCATGATCGTGGAATCGCTCTCGCCAGGCTCATCGTCGACCATCATGGCCGTGGTATCGAGAATGGAAACGGTTCTGCGGCTGCTGACAGCTTGCTTGCTTGCTGTATCGTCACTGAAAACCATGACGACGTCGCAGAGCGTTATGCGGTCCTGATCATTCAGCAGACATCGTTCGCGAATCTGGCGGCCGTTGATATAGGTGCCGTTACGACTACCGAGATCCTCGATATAGAACTTATTGTCAACTCGTTCGATCTTTGCATGCTCGCGGCTGACCGACACGGAGCCGAGCACAATATCGCAGCCGGGAAGCCGGCCCAGGACCGCCAATTCCCGATCCAGTGCGAACACTCCGCCTGTGTGCGGGCCTTCAACCGTCCGTAATTCGGCCATAGCGTGCTATCCTTTACCTGTCGTCAAGTAGCGTAGGCGTCTTGCCTGCGTTCACATCGCTGGTGCGCACCAGCAGTATTGCCTCGTCGTCCCGGCTTGGGAACCATCTCTCCGAAATCTCAAGCCCTGATTTTAGGGCGCGGCGTGCCGGAGCGTCAACGGCAGGAGAATCTTTCGAGTCAACGGTATACCCACTTTAGCGAAAAATCGCTACTGGGCTTTTCGGATTTGGGGTTTGTGGTAGAATGGAGACGACCGTGCAGGTCTGTCCTTTCTTGAAAGAATGGATTGTGGGGAGTTTGCACACTGCAAAGACAGTGGGTGTGTTCTCTCTTCTTGAGGGGTAGGTGCATGTCACAAATCTAGCAAAGGCAACGACTTACGTGGACCGATGGGGAATGGTGTAACGGTAGCACGACTGACTCTGGATCAGTTAGTCAAGGTTCAAATCCTTGTTCCCCAGCTTCCTAAAGCCTTGCGTAACAATGAGTTACGCAAGGCTTGTTTCGTAGCTTGAAAGTGGGGGAACCGCTCGGGGCTATGCGGGGGTTAGGTTCTGAAGAATTTCTAGCCCCCCACTGGACACTTCCGCACAACGCCGGGCCGTCGAGCATGTCTGCCCACTTGGAAATGCCAAGCTTGGTAAGCGTGGGGAGTTTATCTATCTTGACTTTAGGCGGTCCCGATTTGGAACCGCCTTTTGGTTGTTTAGGTAACCTACCTTGTTCAGCCGTTCCCGTATTCATTGGCATCTTCGCCATCTGCTCACTGAGCGTACGTTCCATCTTGTCTGCCTTCGAGGGCTAGCAGGTGATCGCATTCGGAGGCTGCACGCCTGCCACGAAGAGCAGCAGGTCTAGCGGTGAGGATGATCGGCTGCCTACATGTTCACGAAACGAATTTCGTGAACATCCCGCTCCCCCTGGCCCGCCGCTTCGCTCGGTGGCACGCACGCCTCTTGCTGGTGGAGGGAGGGCTGGACCTGCGATGGTTCCAGCGTGAGATCGGATCAGGTTCCCTTCATCGCCGTTTGACAAACCACGCTTTCCATCGAACATCGTGCGAAATCTGCCGACAACCCAGAAACGATGCACCAGGGTCGCCGCTGTGGCACGCTCGGGTTGCGCACCGGCTCCGCTCGCTCACCTTGGCTTGTCTAGTCCGCCGGAACTCGGGCGACACGCAAGCCCA
>JANXQG010000666.1 GCA_025356915.1 Planctomycetota bacterium
GTTCCTCGGCGCATCGTTATCATCCCTTGCCACAAATTCTGGCCGAAACCGTGATGCGCGAGGGTGAAGCGGTCTTGGCCCGCAATGTCATGGGTGACAGTTCGCTGGGTAGCCGCGACAGCCAAGGCGAAATCCATACCGTAAGTGTGATTTGTGCTCCCGTGCGGCGCGGCGGAAAGATCCATGGCCTGATCCATCTTTATTCCATCGATCCGGAACGTGTGTCCGATCCGGACGACCTGGAGTTTACGCTGGCAGTGGCCGACACGGTGGCAGTGGCCCTGGAAAACCTCAAACGCCGCCAAGAATTGGCCGAGAATCTGACCCAGGTCCGCACGGAAAACGTGCAGCTTCGCGAGCGACTGGGGGTGCAAAGCCAGATCATCGGCAAGAGCGCCGTCATTCGTCAGGTGGCCAATGAGATTGCCCAAGCGGCGTCGAGCAACGCCACGGTCTTGATTCGTGGCGAAAGCGGCGTGGGGAAGGAACTTGTCGCCCGCGGCATCCATTATTCCAGCCCACGTCACAATAACGTCTTCGTCTGTCTGAACTGCGCGGCCCTCTCGGTCGATCTTTTGGCCAGCGAACTGTTCGGTCACGAGCGAGGTGCATTCACGGGGGCCACGGAGCGGAAGATTGGCAAGTTTGAAGCAGCCCATCGCGGCACGCTCATGCTCGATGAAATCGGTGAGATGGGCCCGGGCTTGCAGGCCAAGTTCCTTCGCGTACTCGAGGGGCATCCGTTTGAGCGCGTCGGTGGAAACAAGCCAATCTCGGTTGATGTTCGCGTGATCGCCGCCACGAATCGCGATTTGGAGAAGGCGGTCGTGGAAGGCATTTTCCGTCGCGATCTTTATTTCCGGCTCCGCGTACTGGAAGTCGTCGTCCCCCCCCTGCGGAAGCGGCCCGAGGACATTCCCATACTGGCCGATTACTTCCTGCGAAAATTCAACGCCGAAACCGGTCGAAAACTTGCCGGCTTCACCGACCAGGCACAGAAAAAATTGACCACCTATTTGTGGCCAGGAAATGTTCGGGAACTCAAAAACGTCGTCGAGCGGGCCGTGGTTCTTTGCAAAGAACCGCAGATCGGCGTGGGCGATCTGCTGCTGACCAAACTGGCTACGGCTGGTGACACGGACGAAGCCGAATCAGCATCCGAAGAGTTCCTGCCTGCTTCCCTGGCCGACATCGAGCGCAGGTATATCCTGGCCACACTGAGCCATACCGGATGGAACAAAAGCCGCACGGCAACCATTCTCGGGATCGAGCGATCAACCCTGGACAGGAAAATCCGACGCTATGGACTGGAGGAAATCCGGTAGAGCCCACAAAATCCAAGGGCCTCTTCCTTTTTCCGCCGGGACCGTGTATAGTTCAGGGTTGGTGTGTTTTTTGTTTTCCTAATACTAACACAAACTGGAATAAGCACATGAGTGGTAGCACGTCACGTCAGCAGGCAATTGCAGCAGTTACAAATTACCAACCCATTTCACCCCCGTTGAACTTCGCTAAAACGCCTTCCAGCGAATTCTACGGTTCCAACGTGTTTGGTTTGACCGAGATGCAGAAGCGGCTGCCGAAGCAGGTATTCAAGTCGCTCAAGCGGACGATTGAAAAAGGTGAAAAGCTCGACTGTTCACTCGCTGACACCGTGGCGAACGCTATCAAGGCATGGGCCATCGAGAAGGGCGCGACGCATTACGCCCACGTCTTCTACCCCTTGACAGGTCTGACCGCTGAAAAGCACGACAGCTTCCTCGTTCCCGATGGCAACGGCGGCGCGGTGGCCGAGTTTTCCGGCAGCGCGTTGATCCAGGGCGAACCGGACGCTTCAAGCTTCCCTTCGGGCGGCATCCGCGCCACGTTTGAAGCCCGCGGCTATACAGCGTGGGACGTCACCAGCCCGGCCTATATCCTCGAGAACCCCAACGGAACGACGCTCTGTATCCCGACGGCCTTCGTTTCGTGGACCGGCGAGGCACTCGACAAGAAGACTCCGCTGTTGCGCTCGATGCAAGCGATCAACGTGCAGGCTCAACGGATTCTAAAGCTTTTCGGCCATGTCGATGGTGCGTTGGTCGCATCGACCGCAGGGCCGGAGCAGGAATACTTCCTCATTGATCGCAACTTCTACTTCGCGCGGCCCGACCTGTATACGGCCGGCCGGACGCTCTTCGGTGCCAAGCCGCCCAAGGGCCAGGAGCTTGAAGATCACTATTTCGGTGCAATTCCCGAACGCGTGCTCGCCTTTATGCTGGAAGCCGAGCACGAGTTATTCAAACTGGGCGTGCCGATCAAAACCCGCCACAACGAAGTGGCTCCGGCCCAGTATGAAGTTGCTCCAATCTTCGAGACGGCCAACCTAGCCACGGACCATCAGCAGTTAATCATGGTCACGCTTCGCCGAGTGGCAGAAAAGTACGGCATGGCCTGCCTTTTGCACGAGAAGCCCTTTGCAGGTGTCAACGGTTCCGGCAAGCACGTCAACTGGTCGTTGGGCAGTTCCAGCCAGGGTAACTTGTTGGATCCGGGCCATACGCCGCATGCCAACATGCAGTTTCTCGTCTTCTGCGCTGCCGTAATCCGTGCCGTGCATAAGTATGCGTCCTTGCTGCGAGCCGTCGTAGCGCATGCCGGCAACGACCACCGCTTGGGTGCCAACGAGGCCCCGCCGGCCATCATCTCGGTCTTCCTCGGCGACCAGTTGACGGACGTTTTTGAACAGATCAAGGCGGGCGGCGCCAAGTCGTCCAAGGGCCAGGGCACGCTGACCGTGGGCGTCGACGTGTTGCCTCCGCTGCCAAAGGATGCCGGCGACCGTAACCGAACCAGTCCGTTTGCCTTCACCGGCAACCGATTCGAGTTCCGTGCGGTCGGTTCCAGCCAGTCGATCGCCGGTCCGCTGGTGGCCATGAACACTATTGTTTCCGAGTCGTTGGATTATTGTGCGACGGTTCTGGAGAAGGCCACGGGTGGCGATGTCGCCAAACTCCCCGGCGCGGTGCAGACGCTACTCAAGGAAATCTATGACAAGCACGGCGCGATTGTCTTTAATGGTGATAATTATGCCGAAGCTTGGCATCAGGAAGCGGCCAAGCGCGGTCTGCCAAACTTCAAGACGACGGTCGATTCGCTCCCAACGCTGGGTACGCCGGAGATCATCGAGCTTTTCGAGAAGTACCATGTGCTCAGTAAGCGCGAGACCGAGAGCCGTATGGACATCTACCTGGAGCAGTACATCAAGACGATCAACGTCGAGGCCAAGCTCACGGTCGAGATTTCCAAGACAATGATCTTTCCCGCAGCCATCCGCTACCAGGGCGAGTTGGCTACGACCTGTGCTAACTTGAAGGCGATTGGTTATACCTTCGACACCGATACGCTCGACAAGGTGACGGCTTTGGTCAAGGAATTGCAGGACACCACGGCGGCTTTGGAGAAGATCGCGGCCCATCACGGCGGCAGCGGCCTGCTCGAAGAAGCCACCTATTACTCGACAAAAGTCGTGCCGGCCATGTTGACCGTCCGCAAGGCTGCCGACGAGTTGGAAGGCATCGTGGCCGACGATCATTGGCCGCTGCCAACCTACCAGGAAATGTTGTTCATCAAGTAGTTGCACGATGAACATTTCCGATCCATCCGGCCGAGTTTCTCGCCGTGCCGACGCCGCTGCCCTTTGGGCAGCGGCGTTGTTTCCGAGTTTTGCCACATGGCTCTACTTCGTCGTCTTGACCCAGAACCCATCGGCGGCCGTGCAGGCAGCCTACGCAGCGGAAAAAGTCTTGCAGTTCGCCTTCCCCCTGGTGTGGGTCGTGCTGGTCCAGCGGCAAAAGTTGCGATTAACAAGACCGAGCTCTGCGGGGGTGGCCGAAGGTCTGGTGTTCGGCGCGGCGGTCCTTGCAGGGATGTTGCTGTTCTATTTCCAATGGCTCAAACCGGCTGGATACCTGGTCGCCGCGGCCGGCCCGATTGCGGCAAAGGCGACGGCGCTGGGCATGGGCAGCCCGGCTCAATTCATCCTCGGGGGCGTCCTGCTGTCTTCAATCCACTCGCTGCTGGAAGAGTATTACTGGCGGTGGTTCCTCTTTGGCGGCCTGCGGCGATTCATGCCGGTCGCGGCGGCTGTAATCTTGTCGAGTCTCGCCTTTACCGCCCACCACGTGATCCTTTTAGCGATCTATTTCGGTGGATCGCCGTTGGCAACGATCTTCTTTTCACTCTGCGTGACCGTTGGCGGGGCGGCCTGGGCCTGGATTTATCACCGAAGCGGATCGCTGTTAGGCCCCTGGGTCAGCCACCTTTTGATCGACGCCGGAATCTTCATCGTGGGGTATGATCTTATGTGGCCTTGCCCCTAATGTTGGTAAATGAAGCCCACTCCCGTCATCTCAGGCGTATACAGTGGCGTAATCACGAGCGGGCCTTTTCCTTTTTCGGTCTTGTTGACGGCATCGCAGGCCAGGTAGGCCATCCACCAGCCGAGCCAGACCTGCGAGAGATAGTGAACATTGTCGTTGATCCGCGTCATTCCGGTCCAGGGTGAGCAAGCGTAGAAGAAGCACTTGGCCAGCGGGTCGTCGGTCATGCCGGCCAAGGTGAGAAAAGGGACTGCGCCCATGAAGGCATGGCCGCTAACACCGTGGGAGTTGTGAAATGGCTTCCAGTACGATCCATCCGCGAAAGACGATGGTCGGTCGCCGCCTGTCAGGTATTGCACGGCGAGCATGGGCACTGCACCCACCGCCAATGCCCGCGTGGTACGATCACCGAATTCGCCCAAGAGTGCCATGCTGGGCCGGTCGTCGAAGTATTCGCCCAGGAGTTTGGCGGAAACATAGACCGGTATTGTGTAAAAGCCGTCTCCCAGCGGTCGGAAGAAGTCGGAGGCGCGGTTGGTCGAGGCCGAGCGAACGTGCTGTTGATACCAGTTGCCGACGTTCGCGTCGAGGTTGGTGTTGGCAAACACCGCAGCCGGGGCGAGGATTAAGACAAATTTCCCCAGCGTGTCACGGCTGTAATAATTTGAGTAGTCTTGGCAGACGTTGTCTCGCGTCGTTGCAAGGATCTCCCTCAAGGGCGACATGGGACCGCGGTCCTCTGCTCCGCCGCATGAAAACGGCCGGCTGCCGGGTAAGTCCGGGGAGTCGGTCGCCAACTTCGCAAAATTCTTCGAGGCATCGCCGAAGTTTGGCGGCAGTGATTCGTATTCGCCACACGCGAGCGGTTCCATGGTACCTAGGAATTCGATAAGATTGCAATCGACTGGGGCGGTCCCGTCGGTAATCTCGTTGTGGGCAGTCGATCGGTTTACGCCAGCTTCATCGGTTGGTATTCGGCAGACTTCGACGACCTGGGCAGAGGATTTTGAGGGGGTCACAACCGGCAGAATTTGTGGCCGATGGACGGAGAGGGAGTCACCACTTGGCCCAGGCGAATTTATTTGTCGGCAACCGA
>JANXQG010000023.1 GCA_025356915.1 Planctomycetota bacterium
TCCACGGCCAAGGTTGAATACAGCGAGTTCAACGTCTTGGGTACTTTGGCCCAAGAGCATAAACAGTACGAGACGGCCAACGAATTTTTTGAGTTGGCCCTGAAAGCCGATCCTACGAAAGCGAACGAGATATTGCTGACATGGGGCATTGGATCATTGATCGATGACCGTCCCGTCGAGGCGGCCAAAGTCTTTCAGCGTGGACTGGATATGAAAACCACGATGGCATCAGACAAGCGTGGAATGAATATAAAAACTGCGGCGGCGTTGGGTAAACCTGGGCTGGATAAAAAAAACATTGCGGAGAGCAACCCCGTTTTTCACTACTATCTGGCCGGAGCCTTGGCTGCTTGCGATCGGCTCGAACCGGCCTTGGCGGCTGCCCGGTTAGCCGTGGAACAGAAAGACGACTCGGCCCGCTTTGCCAGCCGCTTGCCTTGGATCCTCTTTCGTGCCAAGCGGTACGACGAGGCCCGGCAGGCCTACGAGAAGCTCTTCGCGCAGTTTCGAGGTGAAAAAGATTCGGTTGAAACCCTTGCGGTCCTTCGCGAAGTCAGGCTCTCCATGTCAGCCCTTAGCGTGATCCAGGGCCGACTCGACGAGGCCGAAGAGTGGTTGCAGCAGGTCTTGGACGAATATCCCGACGATATCGGGGCTAATAACGATCTTGGCTATCTTTGGGCCGACGGGAACAAACATCTCCACCGGGCTTTGAAAATGATTTTAGCTGCGGTCGCCGCCGAGCCGGAAAACCGTGCTTATCGCGATAGCCTGGGCTGGGTTTTTTATCGTCTCGGGCGTTTTTCCGAGGCGGTTGAAGAGTTAAAGAAAGCGGTTGACGAAAAGCAGCCCGACGGCATGGTACTGGACCATCTGGGGGATGCTTACGAGAAACTCGGCCGTCACAGCCAGGCTGTCGCAGCCTGGCAGCGGGCGAAAGAAGCCTTGGAAAAGGATAAAGAGATGGAGAAGGCGGGGAAAGTAAATGAGAAAATCCAAAGGACGAATGACGAAACCCCAAATGTGAGGGGAGTATCTTAAGCACTAGCAATGAGCGGATTAGCTTCCGGTTCAAATTAGCTCGTTAAACACTTCGTCATTCGTCATTCGTCACTCGGTTTTTGTCCTCCTTCCGTCCTCTCGGCAAGAATCAAAAACCGCCGTATAATTCAGGCAAATTCACTTTAATGGAATCACCGAGGTCGCTATGTCAGGTCACTCACATTGGGCAACGATCAAACACAAAAAGGCCGCTGTTGATGCCAAACGCGGCAAACTCTGGAGCAAGCTAGCCAAGGCCATCATCGTGGCTGCCAAGCATGGCGGTGGTGACCCTGATCAAAACCTTCGCCTCCGCTATGCCATCGACGACGCCAAAGCCAGTGGCGTGCCCAAGGACAATATCCAACGGGCCATTAAAACCGGCACCGGCGAATTGGCGGGCGAGAGCCTCGAGGAAATCGTCTATGAAGGCTACGGTGCCGGCGGCGTGGCCATGCTCTGCGAAATTTTCACCAACAATCGCAATCGCACCGCTCCCGAGGTCCGCAAGATATTTGAACTATCCGGGGGCAAGCTCGGTAGCACCGGCTGCGTGGCCTGGATGTTTGAAAACAAGGGGCTGTTCCTTGTGCCCGGCGACTCGATCGGTGAGGACCAGCTTCTGGAGATCGCCATCGAGGCCGGTGCCGACGATGTGCAACCCACCGACGACAAGTTCGAGGTCACCTGCGACCCGGCCAAGTACCGCGAGGTTTCCGAGGGGCTGGCCAAGGCGGGCGTGAAGATCGAAGCCAGTCAGATCATGCGAATTGCCCAGAACATGGTTAACATTACCGACCTGGACGAAGCTCGCAAGGTGCTGAAACTCATGGAGCGGCTCGACGATCACGAAGATGTGCAGAGTGTGTCATCGAACTTCAACATTCCCGACGACTTGATGGCGCAGGTCGGGGAGGAATGAGGGCGTGGGTCGGCTGGATGGGGTCACTCTGGATAGCCTCTTATTTGTAGGCTGCGGAATCATGGCTCGGAGAAAAGGAAGAACATGAAAGCGAAGAAGGAAGATATCAAGGAATCGCACGTTTCCTCCTACCTTTCCGAGATCAAGAAGAACCTCGCCAACGAGAATGCAACCGAACACACGCATCGCCCGGCGCTCCACAAGCTGATCGAAGCCATCGGCAACGGTATTGTGGCCACGAACGAGCCGAAACGCGTGAAGTGCGGGGCACCTGATTTCATCATCACGCGCAAGAAGACCCCGCTGGGGCATGTCGAAACCAAGGACATCGGCACAAACCTCGACGAGATGGAACGGGGTAGAGGCGCCAGCGGCGAGCAATTTGTCCGCTACCGCGACGGTTTGTCCAACTGGATTCTTACCGACTACTTGCAGTTCCGTTGGTTCGTCAATGGCGAGAAACGGCTGACGGTCCGTGCCGCCGAATTGGATGCCCAGGGCAAACTCAAAGCCCTGCCCAACGGCGAAGGGGATCTCGCGCGGTTGCTCACCGCTTTCTTCGAGCAAGAAGCCCTGACGGTGGGCACGGCCAAGGAATTGGCCCAGCGCATGGCGGGCATGACGCGCATCGTCCGCGATCTCATCGTCAACGCCTTTGAGCACGAAAGAGAGGAAGGTTGGCTTCACAACTGGCTCACCGCCTTCCGTAAAACGCTCATCCCGGAACTCGACGAGAAACAGTTTGCCGACATGTTCGCGCAAACGCTGGCCTACGGGCTGTTTGCCGCCCGCGTCCACGCGCCGCCGAACAAGCCATTTTCCCGCGAAATGGCCGCCTATAATCTGCCGAAGACCGATCCGTTCTTGCGCAAGCTGTTTGCCGAGATTGCCGGCGTGGACATGCCCGACGCCATAGCCTGGGCCGTGGACGATGTCGTTGAGTTGCTCAAACATGCCGATATGGTGGAAATCCTCCGGGACTTTGGCAAGGTCAAGGGCGATGAAGATCCGGTGGTCCATTTCTATGAGACGTTTCTAGCGGCCTATGACCCAAAAATGCGCCAATTGCGAGGGGTCTACTATACGCCCGCGCCGGTGGCCAGTTATATCGTCCGTTCCGTCGACTACCTGCTAAAGACACGTTTCAAATGCCCAAAGGGTCTGGCCGACGAGAATACGATGATTCTCGATCCGGCCGTTGGCACCGCCACGTTTCTCTTCTTCGTCATCGACCAGATTCATCAAAAGTTTGTCAGGCAAGCGGGCACATGGGACGACTACGTGGCGAAGCACCTGTTGAACCGTGTTTTCGGTTTCGAGCTGCTCATGGCCCCCTATGCCGTCGCCCATCTGAAGCTGGGTATGCAGTTGCAAGAAACCGGCTATAAGTTTGGCTCCGACCAACGCCTCGGCATTTATCTGACCAACACGCTGGAGGAAGCCGCCAAGAAGAGCGAGCAACTGTTCAGCGGCTGGGTTGCCGACGAGGCGAACGCTGCCGCAAGAATCAAACGCGACGACCCGATCCTCGTGGTTCTCGGCAATCCGCCGTACTCCGGCGTGTCTGCGAACCGAGGCGACTGGATCACAAACCTAGTGGCCGATTATCGCATGGTGGACGGCCAGCCGCTGGGCGAAAAGAAAGTCTGGCTCAAGAACGACTATATTAAGTTCATCCGTTTCGGCCAGTGGCGCATTCAGCGCACGGGGCACGGCATCCTTGCCTTCATCACCGACCACAGTTATCTCGACAGTCCGACGTTTCGCGGCATGCGTCAGAACCTTTTGATGACGTTCGACGAGATATTTATTCTCAATCTGCACGGCAACTCAAAGCGCCGCGAAACCGCGCCTGAGGGTGGCGTCGATGAGAACGTGTTCGACATCACGCAGGGCGTCGCCATCGCACTGTTCGTCAAACACCCCAAGAAGGGCAGCGAAGGCGTCTACTACGCCGATATGTGGGGCGAGAGGACCGCCAAATATGAAACCCTAAACGAGAGTGACGTCGGCACGACGAAGTGGCGTCAACTATCACCGGCTGCCCCTTTCCACGAATTCGTGCCCGTGAAACGACGATCTCAGAAGGAGTACCGGGAAGGTTGGCGAGTGACCGACATCTTTCCCGTCGGATCGAATGGCGTACAAACCTCTCGCGACGATTTGGTCGTGGATTCCGAGAGGGATTCCATTGTGAAACGAGTCGAACATTTTCTCGATCACAACTTGTCGGACGCGGCGGTTCGCTCCGCGTTCTTCCGCGCAAAATCCGTCGGAAACTATCCTCCCGGAGATACTCGCGGATGGAAGCTGGGCGACGCGCGGGAAACATTGCGCAACGTCCTCCAATGGCGCCAAGCGGTCACGCAATACCTCTATCGCCCATGCGATGTGCGTTTCTTGCTATATCACAATTCGATGGTGGACTGGCCGAGGCCGGACGTGATGCGCCACCTCCAGCAGCCCAATCTTGCGCTATGCGTCGGACGTGCAGGGCTAGTAACGAGTGGGCCGTGGGATTTGATCTTCTGCACACAACGGATTTGCGACCACAATCTGTTCTATCGCGGCAGCAGTCTGAATTTCCCGCTTTATCTCTACCCTAACGGTGAAACGCCAAAATCACTTTTCGATCACGAGAATGGACGCCGGCCTAATCTGTCGGCAAAGTTTGTTGATGACCTATCCGTGCGACTAGCAATTGCCTTCGTCCCGGATGGTTGTGGTGACCTGCACAAGACTTTCGGTCCCGAAGACATCTTCCATTACGCCTATGCGGTGTTGTACTCGCCGACGTATCGGGCGCGCTATGCCGAGTTTCTCAAGAGCGATTTCCCGCGATTGCCGCTGCCTACAGACATCAAATTGTTCCGCGCACTGGTCGCCAAGGGCACTGAGTTGGTTGCGATGCACCTCATGGAATCCCCGACATTGGCCAACTTTGTCACGGAGTTTCCCGAAAAGGGCGACAATGCGATGGAAAAGGTTCGTTATACCGAAAACAACAATCGCGTATGGATCAACCCGACTCAATACTTTCAAGGGGTGCCGAAAGAGTGTTGGGAGTTTCACATCGGCGGCTATCGAGTCTGCGAGAAATGGCTCAAGGACCGCAAGGGTCGAAAACTCGGCTATGAGGACATCGAACACTATCAGAAGATCGTTGTCGCGCTGCAAGAGACATTACGGTTGATGAAGGAGATCGACGACTGCATTCCCGGCTGGCCGTTGGCATAATGGGAAGGGCGTCAACCCCACAGGTGCCCCAGCAGCATCTTTGTGCAATATCGGCGGCAGTGATTTTGCAAGTCTTGGGAACGACCGGCTCCGGCATCACTAACGGCTCGGCTTTTGCCGCAGTTGCCGGCTTGATGGGTGGGCCGCTATTGGTTATGTCGCGAGGATACAAAGGAACAAAGGGGGCGGGGTCTTTGATATTGACAACAACGAGTCGCGAACCCAGCGATAAATCGCTGGGCTATTGTCAAATGTCCCTCCGGGACAAACCACCACACTCCCGGTATCATTGTTCGCGAAACAGATTTTCACTTTCGCTAATTCCCGATTTTCCCTGCCAATCCCAACTTTGCATCGCCCTACCCTAACCCTTCCGACCGCACCCCGATCCCCTCGCCGCCGGAGAGCAACAGTCGTGCGAGCGTCTGCGCGAGCGAATCGAGCGCGCTGCGATCGGGCAATGTGACCGTCAACCGCGGGCGGCCGGAAGAATCTTCTTCGACACATTCGCCCAGTCGAGCGCGGACCTGCGAGACAAGACCTTCGGCAGGCGGTTGGGTGCTATCCTTAGCAACCAACTCGCCGAGGAAATTGAAGACAGCCCCCAACATTTCGCCGCCGGCCGCCGCTACACGATCGCGACGTTCAGCTAACTGATGTGTATCGAGAACGACCTCTTCCTTCTTGCTGACATCCACGGAGGCCTCTGGACGAGCACCCAAAAGCACCTCCAAACGCCGCCGCAGTTCGTCAACGCCGGT
>JANXQG010000045.1 GCA_025356915.1 Planctomycetota bacterium
GCGAAGAGTAAACAAGTACTGCTTGCAGGCTTCTTCGCTGAAGAAGCGTCGTTCCACGTCCAGAAGTGTGCGGGGATAATCTTCACCCATAACCCCATACACTACAGGTTGTGGTGAGTTGAGTCAAGTCAATACCCATAATCCAGATTGATGACGATCTTGATCGCGGCTTTTGCATTCAGCAGCCTGCTGGCCGCCGACAAATTCGTCGTGGGTGGTGAGCCGGGTGCCGCCGTGCCGGCCGCCAGCGTTCCGACAACGCAAAACATGGCCGTCTCGGCGGCCAAGATTCGCAAACTTCGTGAAGAAACAGCGAAGGTGACTCAAGTACCGCAGGACGGACCCAATGGCTGGAACAAGAGCACCGTGGATCTTAATAAGATGCTGGAGTTGTTCAAACCACTGCGTCTTCGTAAGGGCTATGTGTTGCGAGCCTATCAATACAAAGAAGAGGCGAACGGCAATGGAGTCGTCTGGGCAATTGCTCCATGCGGTCAACGATCGCTTAACGATTGCTTTGGGCCTAGCTCGGACGCCTGACTCTCCACATCAAGAACCGAATCCTTGGTCACCCGCAAGCCGCTCGAACAGGCGACCTGGTTGCTGGAAACCGTGCGGCGTATTCGGGTTGCCGAGTCAAGCGACCCGCCGCCGTCGCCCAACATAGCCTATCAGCCCGATCATACCGACGCCGAGTAGGGCGAGGTTTGTTGGTGGAGCCGGGATTGGTTTAATCGAGACGCTCATCACCTGTAGTTACTGATTTCCTCTTGCTTGGCAGCAACGCCGCATGTACTCAATGCTCTCTCGGGCGAGTCGCTCGATGCCGGGCGTATAATCGAAAACCTCGACCGACACCCAGCCGCGATAGCTCACATCGCACAGCGTCTGAAAGATCGGCACAAAGTCGAGCTCGCCAAAGCCCGGCCCTTGACGGTTCGAGTCGTTCGCATGGAAGTGAACCATCACGTCGCGGTGACGCGCGATCAACGCCGGTATTGATTCCTGCTCGGTAGCCATTGCCTTGCAGTCAAGATGTAACCGCACCGCCGGTGAGCCAATCCGGCCGATCAGTTCGACAGCTTGTTGGGCTGTCGTGAGGAAGTCGGTCTCGACAGGCGATAAAGGCTCAATTGCCAATTGAACGCCTGTCTGCTCAAGAACCGGTACGATCCGCGAAAACACTTCGACGGCGAAGTCGGTTGCCTGTTGCTGGGTGACGCCTGGCAAGAGGCTCCGTTGTTGCGGCGAACCGAAGACCATGACGTGGCCGCCCAGACCAGTACAGAGCCGCGTGAGATGGGCAATGTATTCTGCCGTCGCACGGCGAACCGACGGATCGGGACTCGTCAAATGAAACCCTTCGGTCTTGGCTAGGAGCCAGTGCAGGCCGATGATTTCAAGCCCGGCTGCCGCAGCCTGATGGTGTACTTCGTTCCGCAAGGCCGACGAGATGTTCCGCACGTCGGTGGCCAAGGTGAACGGTGCGATTTCGATGCCTGAATACCCGCACTCGGCGGCAAACGCGAACGCCCTGTCGAACGGCCAGTCAAGAAACATCTCGTTGCAAATTCCAAATCTCATGCGATTCTCTGGGTTCCTGGGAACATTCGTTAAACTTCGGTTGACTGTCTCCTCTTCTGCTCGCCTCAATTCTAGCATAATCCCGTCTTACTGAAGCCAAGTGTGTCAAATGGCTCGGTCGGCAAAGAAAAAGGACTCACGACCATTGGTCGTAAGTCCTCATGCTGCAAGGTGCGCGAGAGAGGATTTGAACCTCCACGCCCGGTAAAGGGCACCAGGTCCTGAGAGTAGTCTCTCTTGCGTTTCTGGGCATCGGCAACGGGGTGCAATCCCGTTTTGCATAGCGAATTTCCCGTGTTTTCTCAGGGTATCTGGCCATTGGTGATTGGCGTTCAAGTTTTAGAGCTCATCGCCTGAGGCTCCCATTCCCAATCGGTTCGACCATCCTGGCGAAGGTATTGTCGCATTGCCTGCACTGCGCATGCGTGGAAACTCCAAGCACGGGAACCGGGAGACCCTGGAAACTCCCCCGCCGCGAGGCGGGGGACGGTCCGGAAAGACATCATGCCGCACATCGGACATGTACGTTCCCAGGGAGTCGGACGGTCCCATCACAAGGTAAACTGGGTGCTCGACGCGGACATTCGCGGGTTCTTTGA
>JANXQG010000075.1 GCA_025356915.1 Planctomycetota bacterium
CCCACGGAGCCGATCAGCGGAGTGGTTCCTAGTGCCGTGAGGACATCGGCATAGGCTTGGGTAGCCTGCCAGATTGCGTCAAGCTGAGTGTTCTCGGCCTGGATGAGTCGCTGCCGAACCTGAAGCAGCTTGACCAGGTCGCTCTGCCCGGCAGCATAAAGGCGATCGACTTTTGCTGCCAGCTCCTTGATCGGCTCGATCGTCGCTTGAGTGCGGCTGACAAGCTGCTGAGTTTGATGCCATTTGATCAGACTGGCCTTCACTTGGTTCCTGATCTTCTGCTGGGTCTGTTCCAGGATGACCAAATCCCGGCAGTACTCGGCCTCGCGCTGGGACACAAGCGTCCGGCCGGCGTTAAGTACGGGAACGGGTGTACTGACGGAGAGCCCATAGAAAGTGGTTCCTGATTCGTTCTTCTCGTAGACAGGGCCTGCCGAGAAGATCGGAATGCGATCGGCTCGGGCAAGGAAAACAGCCTCGCGCGATCCAACCACTTGAGCACGCGCCGCCTGGATCTCTGGGCGACTTTCCAAAACGGTACGAATGAGATTTTCTTCATTCTTGGCGAGCGTTTCCTCAGGCAATTGCAATAGGCCGATGGGTTCCAGGCAGTTCATGTATTCACCGATTCCGATCTGCTGTCGTAAGTCGGCGAGGGTGCCCACGTAGTCTTGGCGAGACACTTCCACTTGTTGGCTGGAAGATTGGTTCTCCACTTCGGCGAGTACCACATCAACCGTCGCGACCTGATTGGCCTGCATCTGCCGCTCCATCGTCTTTACCAATTGCCGGTTGAATTCGGCCAACTGCTGTGCAACGCGCCACTTCTCGCGCCGATATGTGGCGGTTTGGTGTAGTCGATAGGTCTGAACGAGGGCCGTAAGTTCGGCTTGCACAATGTTCCATTGGGTCTGGGTAAAGGCAGCACGGGCAATCTCCATGCGAAATCCGGTTCGGCCTCCCAATTCGATAGGCTGGGCCCACGACATCGAAACCTGCGTTTCGAGTGGTTTGGACCCATCCCCTCTATTCTTGTCAAAGGTCCACGGACGCACGTCAAGCGATACGGTCGGATTCAGGCTGGTGGGGAACTGCTGGGCAACTGCCCAAGCAGCGTGCGATACACGCGCGTTCTGCCGAATCGCCATCAAATCGGGATTCCGCTCCAAGGTCCATTCCATGGCAGTTTTTAAGTCCACGGAAAGGGTTGCTGAAGCGGATTGTACCGGCTCGACAGGTCCATTGATCGGTCCTTGCAGCGCAGGCGATCCGGTGGGCAACGGCGCAGGCAGTAACGCCTCATTGGCCATGGGCCAAGCGGCGATCGACGACTGAGTCAGCCCCGTGCCAAGAACCAGGACCAGCGATAAGATGCGATACATAGCGAGACCCTGCCGACTGGGAGGCTTTTGCAGGGATCTGAAACAACCGATACATTCAATACAGTCCATCTTACTGTCACTATCGACATACCTGCTGCTGTTTCTTATCAATTTATTCGGCTCGGCACAGAGAACACTACCGCTGATGATGCATCAAGGCCCCGCGTGGACCTTTACCGGGCAACCATCCGGGAGGCCGTAACCACCTTCCGTAATGACCGTATCTCCGGCTCCGACTCCTTCGATGATCTGGGTTTTTTCTCGTGCCTGGACTCCCAGCTTCACTTCAATCTCAAAGCTCTTCCCATCCCGGACAACAGAAACGACCGGGGTACCTGAGCGATCGGCAATTGCAGTGACCGGGACGACAATTGCGTCGGCGATTTCCGGGAGCCTCATGCAAGCGCGACAGGCCAGACCGGGACGAAGCAAGGAATCGTCGTTTGCGATCTCGACGAGGGCGTCCACGTCGCCGGTCGCGGGGTCCGCCTGCCCACCGATGCGAGCCAGCACGGCGTGAAATGTTCGATCCGGGAAAGACGTGACCCGGACATCAACGCTCGCTCCTAGTTGCACTCTGGCTAAGTATGCACAGGGGATACGTGTTTGCATGAAGACCTTCGACAGATCGACTACCGTTGCCAGGTTGGCCGTACGCTCGACATACATTCCCTGCCGAGCGGATAGCTGCGTAACGATTCCATTGATCGGGCTGACGATCTTGCACAATTGCAGACTGAGCGTGGATGTGGTCAAATCAGCCTTGGCGGCTGCTACGCGAGCCTCGGCCTCGGCAATCTCTTCCGTGCGCGTTCCAGCCCCGATGAGTTTCAACTTGGCAGCAGCCGCCGCGGACTCCGCTTCGGCCGATTGAAACGAGGACTGGACCTTCTGAAACTGGACCGGCGAGACCTCGTTGCGGGCCTGGAGCGTTTTCAAAGATTCAAGCTCCCCACGCAATGCCTCCATCGTGACTTTCGCTCTATGGGCGTCGTGGCGGGCCACTTCGATTTCCTCCGGACGAGGCCCGTTTTTCAGCCTTTCCAGAATGGCGGTCTTCTCGTCCACGGAGGCTTGCACCTTCACACGATCGGCCTCCGCCAACCGTGAATCCAGCCGCAACAATTCGACCCCGGCACGCACCCGCGCTCCTTCAACGACCATGACCTTCTGAATCCAGCCGGCGACCTGCGGCGAGACCGAAGCGGAATTCTCGGGGATCGTAACGAGCATGCCCACCACATCGATCGACGGCTTCAGGTTAATACGTTCGACCTTGACCGCTTGCACGGGCACCGGTTTCTTGGGGAGTTGGTCTCCCTCGTCCACTTCCCCGGAAGCGACCTTCTTGCAGCCTGCGATGGCCAGGGCCAAGAGTGCTGCGAGTGCCATCGAACTCCGTAGTGCCTGTCCAATAGGAACTCCGCGTTTTCGTGGTGCAGCCATCCCGGCTGCCAGGGCAGGCGAGACGCCCACGCCCCAAG
>JANXQG010000109.1 GCA_025356915.1 Planctomycetota bacterium
GACTCAGGTGATCGGGAATCTGGCAGGTGCAGGGGCATAAATCAGCGATTTTCTGGGACCTTTTGATTTGCCTTCATTCTAACGGCACCCCTGTCTTCTCGCCACACGGGTGACCAGCGTGTGGTTGTTCAAACCGGACCACGAGTTGGTCACCCGTGTGGCGAGAAGACAGGGGTGCCGTTAGAATGAAGGCAAATCAAAAGGTCCCAGAAAATCGCTGATTTATGCCCCTGCACCTGCCAGATTCCCGATCACCTGAGTCAACTGAATACCTACTATGCCTAATTCACTCATGCATGGGGTATTGTCGCTGCCAGTCCGATCCAAGTTCCTGTGAATCAAATCTTTCCACGTTTCACCGAAAAAGACTTTGCAATTCTCCTGATATAGAATTTCGGTCGCGTTCCAATGACAATACATCCTATAAACAGCGACGGCTCCGTCACCCGGTACATCGCGGAGTTGAAGGCCGGCGAGGAATCGGCGGCCGAGCAGCTCTGGCAGGCTTACTTCCAACGGCTAGTCGGGCTGGCGCGAACGAAATTGGGTCCGCGGGCCAGGCCGCTGGCCGATGAGGAAGACGTGGCCCTGAGTGCCTTTAAGAGTTTGTGCCTGGGGGCGGCCCGGGGACGGTTCCCACTACTCCATGACCGCGCCAATCTCTGGCCATTGCTGGTCGTGCTGACGATCCGCAAGGCGCAGGATTTGGTCAAGTACGAAGAGCGCGAGAAGCGCGGCGGAGGCGTCCACGGCAATGGCGGCCTACCCGGTGGCGGGGATCTGGAGGCGGTGCTCAGCCGCGAACCGTCGCCCGAGTTTTCGGCCATGGTGGCCGAGAACTGTGAGCGACTCTTGAACCGGCTGGAACCGGCCGAGCGGCAGATCGCCCTGTTGCGGCTGGAAGGCTACACGAACGCCGAGATCGCCGCACGGCAGGGCTGCGCCCTGCGGACCGTCGAACGGCGCATGGAATTGATCCGGCGGATTTGGGACCGGACTCAGTAGCACGCAGAGCGGTTGAACACCATGAACAGCGCGCGACTCGATGGAACCGCCGATACACCGGATCCCAACGGCAGCGGCGATCTCTCGGTCGAGGCGTCGCGGCAGATCGACCGCATCTGTGAGCGGTTTGAGTCAGCACTCAAGGCGGGCCGGCCCGCGATGGTCGAAAGCTTTCTGGCTGAGATTCCGGCTGGCGGCCCGGAGCCGAGTTCGCTGCTCAGGGAACTGTTGTCGCTGGAGTTGGAGTACCGCGTGCGCCGTGGAGAGCATCCATCGCCAGGCGAGTATTTTCCGCGGTTTCCCGGGCAAGAGCGGATCGTGGAGTTCGTTCTTGGGGAATCGGCCCGCCGGCGGTCGGAAGTGGCGCCGCCTCTGCCAGCCGATCATCCGCGTTATCAGTTGCTGCGGCTGCTAGGCTCGGGAGGGATGGGATCGGTCTATCTGGCCGAGCACCGCGTCTTGGGGCGGCCGGTCGCCTTGAAGGTCATCAATCCGGAACTGCTCTCCGATCCAGGCGCTCTGGAGCGGTTCCGCAGCGAGGCGAGGGCCGCCGCTTGCCTGAACCATCCGAATGTAGTGACGGTTTACGACGCCGAGACGGCTGGCGACGGACATTTCCTGGTGATGGAATATGTGGCGGGAACGGACCTGGCGAGGCTGGTCGCCGGAAGCGGCCCGCTGCCGGTCGAGGCGGCCTGCGATTACGTCGCCCAAGCGGCCCTGGGACTGGAACACGCCCACCGGCACGGCATGGTCCATCGCGACATTACGCCGCGGAACCTGATGTTGACCGACAACGGCGCAGTGAAGGTCCTGGACTTCGGACTCGCGTATTTCGTCAGCGAGGCCAAGACCGGCACCCGGCCAGCCGCGCAGGACGTTCTGCTGGGAAGCATCGACTACATGGCGCCGGAGCAGGCGGCGGACCCACATTCGGCCGACATCCGCGCCGACGTGTACAGTCTGGGCTGCACACTCTACTTTCTGCTGGTGGGACAGCCGCCGTTTCCACACGGCCAGTTGGCGGAAAAGATCCGTTCGCATGCCCAACGGCCACCGCCCGCGTTGGGCGAGGCCCGCGGGGATGTGCCTCTGGGGCTGTCGCGGGTGCTGGAGCGAATGTTGGCCAAGTTGCCCGCCGATCGCTATCAAACGCCGAGCGAGGTTGCGGCCGCATTGTCGCCCTGGTCCGGCCGGAGTGTTGCGATGCCGTCGGCTGCCGGAGTGAAAGAGCAATCGCGGCGCGGTCGTCGGCGAGCCTGGGGCTTGGCGGCTGTCGTCCTGTTGCTCTGTGGACTGGCCCTAGGGAGTTGGGGAACCGGGTGGACGCCGTTCGGTGGCACCGAAGCGGTGCCGCCGGAGGCCCAGCGGCTCTACCGCGAGGGCGTCCTGCTGCTGGGGCAACGCCAGCAACCGCAGATACGTCAGGCGATCAGGCGTCTACAGAGCGCGGTCGAGCTTGCGCCCGATTTTGCCCTGGCCCATGCCACGCTGGCCGACGCGTACAACCTCTGTGGCGACTACGGCTGGGCGATGGCCGACGAGGTATATCCAAAGGCCAAGGAGGCCGCGCAAGCGGCACTGGCCCGAAACCCCAGGCTGGCCGAGGCCCACCTGGCGTTTGCTTTCGTGCTGGACAGCTACGACGGCGACAGCCGCCGGGCAGAAAAGGAATACCTTGAGGCGTTGCGGCTCAGTCCGAAGTTGCCGGCCGCGCATCATTGGTACGCCTGGTTCTTGGTGCAACAGGGGCGGGCCGACGAGGCGGCCAGGCAGATCGACGAGGCCCAGAAACTCGGTCCGGACCAGGTCATCATCGCCAACAACGCGGGCAAGATTGCCTACCTGCGGCACGACTATCCCTTGGCCGTCGCGAAGCACAAATACGCCCTGGAGCTAAGCCCCGATTTCCGCAAGGCACACCGCGACCTGGCACTGGTCTACGCGGAAACGGGAAACCTCGACGAATCGCTGCGGGAGATCGAACTGGCCAAGGGCTTGACAGACGACGGGCTGGACCTGGTCGGCGTGCGGGCCTATGCCTACGCCCGAAACGGCCGCGCCGATGCGGCCCGTGGGCTGCTCGGCCTGCTCGAAGCTGCGGCTGCCGAAAAGCCGTTGGCCCAGGATATCGCCGCGGTGTATGCCGCGTTGGGCGAGAACCGCCTCGCGATCAATTGGCTGGACCGTGCGTTTCGGCGTCGCGTCGGCGGACGGGCGTCGTTGGCCGTCGACCCGCGGTTCGCCCCAATGCGGGCCGACCCGCAGTTCGAGCAGTTCGTCAGGCCGGGGACGTAGCGACGGCTGGCCGTTGGCCGCACTCCCCCCATGGCCGACAGCCGAGACAAGGCCCTTGTCAGTCTTGGTTTTTTGAGATATACTAAAAAATTCGGCTCACCTTGTGTTTGGTGTCATAGGGGAGAATCGGTTCAACGGATGCCACGGGCATTCTACGACGCAATCAATAAGTCCAATCACAGTAACAACTTGCCATCGTAGCTCAGTGGTAGAGCACGGCTTTCGTAAAGCCGGGGTCGTGAGTTCAACTCTCACCGATGGCTCTTTGGCGGGCACCTCGTG
>JANXQG010000135.1 GCA_025356915.1 Planctomycetota bacterium
CCAATCGCCCTTGGCGGCGACTGCTTGCGTTCACCGGCCCGGCCTACTTGGTTTCGGTGGGCTACATGGATCCGGGCAACTGGGCCACCGATCTGGAGGCCGGCTCGAAATTCGGCTACCGCCTGATCTTTGTCTTGCTGATGGCCAACGCCATGGCCGTCCTCTTGCAAACGCTCAGTGCTCGGCTGGGCCTAGTGACCGGCCGCGACCTGGCCCAGGCGTGCCACGACGACTATCCACCGGTGGTGAACTATATTCTCTTCGTGCTTTGCGAGATCGCAATTGCCGCCTGCGATCTGGCTGAAGTCCTCGGAACGGCGATCGGCCTGAACCTTTTGACCGGTATTCCGCTTATTTGGGCCGTGCTCATCACCAGCGGCGACGTCCTGCTGCTCTTGGCCATGCAGCATTACGGAATCCGCAAAATGGAAGCATTGATCTTCGGCCTGATCTCCATCATCGGGCTCTGCTTTGTTGTTGAGATATTTCTCTCCAAGCCGTCTCCGGCCGGAATTATTTCAGGCTTCCAGCCGTTATGGCTCTCCGGCAGTGAACTTCTGGTGGCCATCGGCATCCTCGGTGCCACGGTCATGCCACACAACCTCTACATGCACTCGTCGCTGGTACAGAGTCGCGATGTAACCCGCAGCCGCGAGGCCGTGGCAGAGGCATGCAAGTACAATTTTATTGACTCGGCCATCGCCATGAATCTGGCGTTTCTGGTGAATGCGGCGATTCTGATCGTTGCCGCGGCAACCTTCTGGAGCCGTGGTCAGGAGATCTCCGAGATCCAAGACGCCCATCGAATGCTCGACGGCATTCTCGGCAGCAGCATCGCGCCAATCGCCTTCGCCCTGGCGTTGATTTGCGCAGGCCAAAGTTCGACGATCACGGGTACCCTGGCCGGGCAGATCACGATGGAAGGTTTTTTGCGATTGCGGCTGCGCCCTTGGTTGCGGCGGATGATCACCCGCACGTTGGCTATTGCGCCAGCCGTGGCTGTAATCTATTTCTGGGGCGATGGGAAGGTCATGGACCTCTTGATCCTCAGTCAGGTCGTACTCAGCCTGCAATTGGCCTTCGCCGTAATTCCGCTAGTGAAGTTTACGAACAGCCCGCAGAAAATGGGCCCCTTCGTCAACCGTTGGTGGGTGCAAGTTTTGGCCTGGGTCGTGACTGCGGTCATCGTCAGCTTGAACGGCAAACTGGTCCATGAGCAGGTGTTCGAGTGGGCCGAGCAAGCGGGATCGCATGGTTGGATTGTCTACTCGATTGCCGTTCCGTTCGTCGCTAGTCTGGCGGTTCTCCTCTTGTGGATGACGGTGCGTCGCGAACGGCCGGTTCGCAACGTTACCGAGGTTTCGGCCGACGATGTGGCGAGCCGGGCCGCAGGCAACGCACGGAAGTTTCAGCGTATTGGCGTGGCCTTGGAGGCCCTGCCGAGCGATTCGGCGATGCTTGCCGAGGCGATTGCCCTGGCCCGCATGTACCAGGCTGAATTGGTTCTCATTCACGTCGTCGATGGCCCTGGCGGTCGGTGGTACGGGCCGCAGACGGGCGACCTCGAGAGCCGTCACGACGAGGATTATCTCAAAAATCTGGTTGAGCGATTGCGGACCGAATTGACTTCGCAAGGCGTTCCGCGGATTGAGGCTGTGCTGGGCTTCGGCAGTCCGCCCCACGAGATCGCGAATCTTGCCAAGCAAAACGGCATCGACCTGATGGTACTCGGCGGTCACGGGCACAGCACGCTTCTGGACCTTCTTCGCGGCGAGACGATATCCGGCGTCCGCCACCGTCTCGATATTCCCGTACTGGCCGTACGGTAGCCAAAGTACTCGCCACGCTTCGTCATGATGTTTGTTCCTTGTTCATGAATTATCATGCCCTACAAAGCCGTTTTATTTGATCTCGATGGCACTCTGCTCGATACGCTTGAGGATCTGGCCGATTCAACGAATGCGGCCCTTGCGGAACTGGGAATCCCAGGACATCCGTTGGAAGCATATAAGCAACTCGTGGGCGACGGCCTGGAGAATCTTCTCCGCCGCGCGCTGCGGCAAGAGCCACTTGACGAGGCACTGCTGGCCCGAGGTATCGAACTGACGCGGCGCGAATATGCCGGCCGCTGGGCAGAAAAGTCAAAGCCTTATCCGGGCATCCCGGATCTATTGGATAAACTCAGCCACCAAGGAATTCCCATGGCCGTTTTCTCAAATAAGCCGGACGAGTTCACACGGCTGTGCGTAACGCAGTTGCTATCCGGCTGGCATTTCGAGGCTGTCCAAGGCGCGACCCCCGAGTTGCCCCGAAAGCCTGATCCGCGCGGTGCTTTGGCGATTGCATCCCAGATGGGCATTGCCCCGGGCGAAATCCTTTATCTGGGCGACACGAACACCGACATGCAGACGGCCGTCGCGGCCGGGATGTTCCCCGTCGGTGCTTTATGGGGATTTCGGACAGCGGACGAACTGCTGGCTTCAGGCGCGGTCGCGCTGGTGAAAACGCCGACGGAAGTGCTTGACTGGATATAACGGAGGACCGGCTTCTCCTGACATGTTGCCAAAGAGAAGCTATCTCTGCTAGAATACTTTGAAGAATCGTACGTTTTGGAAATTTCCTGCGAAAATCAGATAAAAAAGGAGACTAACGATGGCAGATGCCACATTTCAGAAGATTCAACTGGTAGGAACTTCCACCAAGTCGCTTAGCGACGCCATTTCCGTGGCCGTAGCCAAGGCTGCCGGCATCACTAAAAACCCCACTTGGTTTGAAGTGATCGAGCAGCGTGGTGCTATTTCCGACGGCAAAGTGCATCAGTTCCAGGTAACCATTGTCGTCGGCGCACGGATGGAATAGGATTCTGGAATTGAGCCGTTCCCGTGGTGATCCGACACGTAGAGTTCGATCGCCGCGCTTGATGGGTGTGCTGCCCGCTGGACAACCCATCGTCTGGGAGTGTGTTATATGGCTTGTGCTGACGGCATTATAATTAAGGACCGGCGAATCAATAACTTTTGCGATTGGAAACTGTAGGGGTGACTTTAGTCGCCCTTTTGCTGACGAGGGCGACTGAAGTCACCCCTGCAACATGACATTCATAACCTTATGCCCATCGTCCTACGAGCCAAGGGCTACCGGGTAAGTTTCTACGAAGTGGACCTGCAAGAACCTCCACATGTCCATGTACGAAAAGGAAGTGGAGAGGCCAAGTTCTGGCTCAATCCTATTGCCTTGTCAAGATCGCGGGGTTACCGCGAACACGAACTGAATGAAATTGCTAGGCTGCTAGACGACCATCGGAACGAAATTCTTGAGGCTTGGAGTAACGAAGAGGCGAGACGTGGTAACTGCTAAAGCAATGATTAATGTTCGCGAGAACCATGCGGCGATCGTGCCCGTCGTTTTGCCCGGACTCGATGAAGCTCGTGCGTTTGCGGCAAGGCTTCATGCTTTGGGACTGTCGTGGACAGGCGAAGCTTTTGGATGGCCCGCGGAATATCATCCGGAGCAACCTATCGCCCCGCTTGATTCAATAATGACTTTCACTCCCGCCGATTTTTGTATAGGAGAATCAGGAGTTTGGTTCTTTTCGCTCATGTGGGAGCGAGGCAAGATGGCCCCACCAACAGAATTTCTGGACGATAGTCATATTTTGGCTTGCCAATAAGAGCTTCTATTTTGCTGGATTTGGGTCACTTCGCACCACCGGAATAACCATCACCCCCTCACGTAGGGGTTGTTGATTTTCTCTTGGCCCACCGTAGTTTCCGGGCCATGGCCGGATAGTAAGACCGTATCGTCTGGCAGGGTGTATATTTGCTCGCGGATGCCGGCCGCCAACAGATCGAAATCGCCGTCGTAAAGGTCTGCCCGTCCGACACTGCCTAGGAAAATGATGTCGCCGACAAACGCCAAATTAGGGGTATTCTCCCGCCAGATGAACACCACATGCCCCGCCGAATGGCCTGGGATTTCGCGAACCTCCATGTCAAAACCGGCGGCCGCAATCCGATCTCCCATGCGGACTGTCCTATCGGCAGGGGGGCTTGTTATCGCCTGGCCATAGCGGGCGGAAAGATTCAGTTGGGCGTCGATTAGTTTTGGCGCGTCACCGAGTCCAATAATCAAAGGGCAGTCGGGCCACCGCTCCTTCAGTACACCATTGCCGGCAATGTGGTCGCTGTGGCCATGGGTGTTTAATATCGCAACCGGCACAATCTTCTGCTCGTCTAGCAAAGCAAGAATCCGCTCCGGGCTGTATCCCGGATCGACCACCAAGCAG
The DNA here is from genome assembly GCA_025356915.1 of Planctomycetota bacterium. Classification (GTDB taxonomy): domain Bacteria; phylum Planctomycetota; class Planctomycetia; order Pirellulales; family Thermoguttaceae; genus JANXQG01. Next base: position 4,286 of record JANXQG010000135.1, read on the forward strand.
TCGTTCCGGTCCTTTAGCCATATCACATAGGTGTTTTCGTCAAAGGGTGCGGAAACCACCCTCTCAATTTCAAATTGTGGTTTTTTCACAAACTGGACTCCCTGCTTCTGGATTTCTATGATAAACTGTGCCGCTAATTCTGGTGCAGTCAACCGCACTTAATGAGATTTCGGAGAACTGATGTTCTTCGTGAAAACATTGTAATCCTGCCGCTCTTAAGATGCGATAAGGTCGATGAGGATTGTGTTGGTGGATAATCTCGATCGGTAGGTGGCGCGGACCAAGCCGCGTTGTGCCGGGGTTTCTGGCACGCAAATGACCAAGGAGGGTTTTCTCAATGTTGTTGCAGGGATGGAGTAGCCGTGGCTGCCTGGCAGCCTTTTTCGTGTATATCGCGCTGACCTCAACCGCAAGTGCTCAGGCTCCTGCTGGCCGACCCCAGCAGTCCCCACCGGCGGGCGGCCCTGACTATCGCATGGCCGGGCGAACCGACACTTCGTCGCCAAATATCAATCCATCTCAAATGCGTGCTGGCGATCCGAATGAGCATCCGCTCATGCCCGCTCTGCGATGGGCTCGAGAAGGCCACGTGGCGATTGAGAAAATTCAGGACTACACCGCCACCCTGATCAAGCGAGAGCGGATCGGCAACACCCTGGGCGAAGATCAGTATGTCGTGCTGAAGGTCCGCCACAGGCCCTTTAGCGTCTACCTGAACTTCCTCGCTCCCTCCGCCGTCAAGGGCCAGGAGTGCATGTACATCGAAGGGGCCAATAACGGAAAGATGTGGGCCCACGGCAATGGCATGCGGGAGAAGATGTTCGGCACCGTCTCGCTATTACCGGAAGGCAACGTGGCCATGCAAGGCCAGCGGTATCCGCTCCCGCAAATCGGAATTCTCAACCTCACCAAGCGGTTGATCGAAGTCGCTAGCGAAGACGTGAAGTATGGCGAGTGTGAAGTGAAGTATTTCAAGGGTGCCAAGATCAACGATCGTGTTTGCACCTGCACGCAGGTTATCCATCCGAACCCTCGGAAGAACTTCCTCTTCCACGTCGCACGGATCTTTGTCGACGACAACTTGAACATCCCCGTCCGCTACGAGGCCTATGACTGGCCGAAAACGGCGGGCGGCGAGCCAGAACTGATCGAGGCGTACACCTACCTCAACATGAAGATAAATGTCGGCTTGACCGACTCCGATTTCGACATCCGCAATCCGGCCTACCGCTTCCGATAACGCTAGAAATTTGTCCCGTCACGCGATACCCTTGGGGACGGCAGCTTCCGCTGCCGTCCCTACTTTATTGGCAAGCAACACGATGGCACCTCAAACCGTTGGGCGGATCTGCTATAATAATGTTGCTTGGCGAGCCTGCCGCATCTTTCTGATCGCCTACCTGGTGTTGCTCTTGGTGATGATGTATCTTGAAAACTCGCTGCTCTACTTCCCGATGAAGTTTCCTGAGGGTAATTGGACCCCGCGAATCACCGTGGAAGACGCCTGGTTTACCGCAGTTGACGGCACGAAGATCCACGGTTGGTTCGTCCCGCACGAGCAACCCCGAGCGGTCATTCTTTTCTGTCACGGCAACGGGGGCAATATCACGCATCGAGGCGACGTGATCCGCGAGCTGCGCAACCGCCTGGGAGCCGCCGTGCTGATTTTTGACTACCGCGGTTACGGAAAGAGTGAAGGCAAGCCCAACGAGCCGGGCGTATTGGCCGACGCTCGGGCGGCCCGCAGTTGGCTTGCTCGGAAAACCGGCGCGACCGAGAGTCAGATTGTACTCATGGGCGAGTCGCTGGGCGGGGCCGTGGCGGTCGATCTGGCTACCGACGGCGCGCGGGCATTGATCCTGGAGAACACCTTCAGTTCCATACCGGATGTGGCCGCGCATCACTATCCCTGGGTTCCGGTTCGGCTCTTGATGCGAACCCGATTCAACTCAGCGGTGAATATCCGTTCGTATCACGGCCCGTTGTACCAGAGCCACGGCGATCGTGATTCGATCGTCCCGTTCAAATTTGCCAAGCGCCTATTCGATGCGGCCAACGAGCCAAAGCAATTCCTGGTTCTCGAAGGGGCCGACCATAATGACCCGCACTCGCCGCACTATTACGACAAGTTGCGAGAGTTCCTTGGGGGGCTGCCGTAAGTCGTTTCTGTTATAATCTCGTCATGAATACCCTTCAAGAAAACTTGCTTCCTCCCAGCCAAACCACCACGCGAGACTGGCACGAATTGGCGGATCGGATTCTTCAGGGGCATCCGCTCAGCTCCGAAGAAGGGCTTTCGATACTGCGATGCCCCGACGAACAATTATTGGATCTCCTGGCTGCCACGTATCGCATCCGCCGCCAGCGGTGGGGTAACCAGGTGCGACTGAACTTCCTCATCAACGCCAAGAGCGGCGCCTGTGCCGAAGACTGTGGCTATTGTTCCCAGTCGCGAGTCTCGAAGGCCGAAATTTCTCGTTTTGCCCTGCTCCCGCGCGACCAGATTCTCGACGGTGCCCGTACTGCCTTCCAACGCAAGGCCAAGACCTATTGCATCGTCACCTCCGGCCGCAGCCCGGGAAAGCTGGAACTTGATCTGGTCTTGGAACTCGTCCCCAAGATCAAGCAAGAGTACAACCTCGATATCTGTGTCTCCGCGGGCCTCCTGGGACAGGAGCAAGCCCAGCGGCTGAAGCAGTGCGGCGTCGATCGTGTGAATCATAACCTTAACACCAGCCGCCGCTTCTACCCTCGGATTTGTACGACGCACACCTTCCAGGACCGAATCGATACACTTAGGGCGGTGCGGAACGCCGGCATGGAAATCTGCTCCGGCGGCATCCTAGGAATGGGCGAGGAAGACGCCGATGTAGTCGAATTGGCCCTAGAGCTCGGGAACCTCAAAGTCGATGCCTTGCCGGTCAATTTCTTCACGCCCACGGAAGGAACGCCGGTGACCGCCGCCAATCCGAAGAAACTTACTCCGCGCTACTGCTTGAAAGCCTTGGCCCTGTTCCGGCTGGCCAATCCGCGTTGCGACATTCGGGTGGCGGCAGGCCGCGAATTGCACCTCGGCTGGCTGCAACCGCTTGCACTCTACGCGGCCAATTCGATGTTTGTCGGCGACTACCTGACCACGAAAGGGCAGCCGCCGATCGAAGACTACCGCATGATCGAGGAGTTAGGTTTTGAGGTGGTCGAGGAATGAATGGCTCTTTCCCTGCCTTGCCATGCATACCCACCTTACCTAAGCATCCACGCCGAACCACGTGTTAATCTTCGATGATCCCTTCAAACATGAGAATCGCACAAATCGGCAAAGTTGACTAATCCCGGAAATTCGTTCGATCCGATAGGCATGAGGAGGGAAGTTTGTCCGGCAGCGCGTAGAACAAGGGGAAGCAACACCATGCTCAAAAGAAAAATTGCTACGACCGTGGTCGTGATATGTCTCATGGGTTTGGCCGGGGTGGCGATGGCCGAGAGCGGTTCGGATCAATTCCGGCCGTTCAATGGCTTATTTGCCGACTTGTTCGAGGATGGCAATAAGCCGCAGCCACCGGTGCAAAACCATCAAACCTATAACTCCCCCAGGACGCCGCAGCCGCAACGCTTCCCGACGCGGGCGCGGCCACAGGTTGCACCAAAGGCTGCCACGCAACCGATGCCGCAGCTCGATGCGGGCCAGCCCACCGCCTCATCGGCCAGCGGCATTGATCGCAACGGCGACGTCTTGCCGAGCCGTCCGGTTACTTCCGACAGGCGACCGCGGAGTTCGGCCACGAGTAACAGCTACTCCTTCCAATACGATGATGCTTCCTCGCCTATCGGCCCTGCGGTGAATCCGCCATCGCCAAGCACTTCGGTGGGCGGCGACGCGTCCATATCGTCCACGGTCTCCGCGGCACCTGCCGGCTTGGCACTGCACGAACGGCTGAATAGCTTCCGCCAGTCGCCGTTCAGCGACACGACCCAAACAACAACGTCTTCGGTCAATCCTCCAGTTGCCGCCGCGCCAGCAGAACCCGCAACGAGCCAACCTGCCGAGACACCACGAGTTGCCCAGCGCACACCGACTGCCGCAACACCGTCGGCCGAGGTTCTGCCAAGCATCCCGACGGCTGTCGAACCGCAACGTTTGACGACCACCAGTCCAGCCAACGACGCCACAGGCGGAACGCCAATGCTACCGGCCGCGCAAGAGCCGAGCGTACTGATCAATCACAAGAGCCCGTTGTTGACGGTGGAAACCATCGGACCGCGGAAGATCGTCCTTGGCAAGGAGGCTGCCTACGAGGTCCTATTGCAGAATTCCGGCGATTTGGCAGCCGAAGAGGTCGTTGTGACCGTCAGTCTCCCCGACTGGGCCGAAGTGGCCGGAGCGTCGGCCAGCACCGGCGAAGTTCGTCCGCTCGAGCGAGATCGTCACGATCCATGCCGCTGGGTGCTTGGAAGGATCGAAGCTCGTTCAAAAGAGAAGCTTACTCTGAAGATTATTCCGAGACAGAGCAAGCCGTTCGAGTTGGCCGTTCGCTGGGACTTTAAGCAGGCGCCTTCGCAGGCGATGATTGAAGTCCAGGAACCCAAGCTGACAATACGATTGGACGGCCCTCGAGAAGTACTCTTCGGCAAGCGGGAGGTCTACAAGTTGAAGCTGGGCAACAGTGGAAACGGCGCCGCCGAAAACGTCCTGCTCACGCTCATGCCGCTGAATACCAAAGACACGCAGCCGATAACGCATCGTCTGGGCACCATCAACCCCAGCGATGAGCGATCCATCGAAATTGAATTGACCGCGAGACAAGCCGGGAACATCTCGATTCGCGTTGAGGCCAACGGAGACGGCGGTACTCACGTCGATTTGGCCGAACATGTGCTGGTCCGTCGGGCCGCTCTACAAGTTGATATTGAAGGTCCCGCCGTGCAATATGTCGGCACGCCGGCCAACTACAAAATCCTCATTTGCAATTCGGGCGACGCCCTGGCCAAGAACGTGAAGCTAACGGCCAAGCTGCCAACGGGCATGAAATTCGTCTCTGGCAGCGATAAAGCGACCTCGGAAACCGCCGTCGAGGGCGGGAAAGTGCGATGGACGCTTGAGAAGATACCGCCGGGCGAACAGCGCGTGTTGGAAATGAAGTGCATGCTAGCCCTGTCGGGTGCCAATCGCCTGGAGATTACTTCGGCTGCGGACGACGACCTCGTGGCTGCGGCCGAGTTGATCACCAAGGTCGAGGCCATGGCCGATCTCCGCCTGGAAGTGAAGGATCCCGAGGGGCCCGTGCCGGTTGGCTCCAATACGACCTATGAACTTCACGTTCGCAACCGAGGCACCAAGGCGGCCGAGAATGTGGAAGTGTTGGCCTATTTCTCCACTGGCGTGGAACCGGTCAGTGCTGACGGCCAGCCGCATCACCTCAGCCCGGGCCAGGTCGTTTTTGATCTCATTCCGGCTATTCCCCCGGCGGCTGAGATTGTCCTGAAGGTGAAGATCAAGGCGGAAACGGCCGGCAACCACGTTTTCCGTGCCGAAGTGCATTGCAAGACGCTGGGAACACGGCTGGTCCGCGAAGAGGTGACCCACTTCTATCAGGATGGTCCAAGTTTGCAGCAGGCCACGGTTGCGCCCGCAAAGCGGACGGCGACATCTTCTGCGCCGCCCGTCACGCGAGATGAACCGAGAATCGCCGAGCGGCAAGCACCGTTGCCGTTGCCGCAGTCAGCCGGCCAACCACTGCCAACACCAACGATCAAACGGTAAACGGCCACTCGCCAGGATGTCGGCGCTATCGTACTTGGCGGTTCAGCTCTGGATGTAATCGCGCATGAACTGATTCTCGACCATCAAGTGGTCGTGCTGGGCCTTGAGAAGGTCGCCGATCGAGACCATGCCCACGAGACGCTCGCCGCTTAGGATCGGCACGTGGCGAATGCGATGAGTCGTCATCACACCCATCAGGTCGGTGACGGAATCGGTGGGTTTGGCGGTAATGAGCTTGCTGGTCATGATGTCAGCAACCTTCAATTGCTTGAGGTCGCAATTGCCCATGGCAAAGCAGCGGAGCATGTCCCGTTCGGTGACGATGCCAACCAAGTGCTCGCCGATGGTCAGATCGCGCTGACAGACAAGCATCGAGCCGATGTTATGCTCGACCATCTGCCGAATCGCCTCAGCCAGAGAGACATCGGGCGAAGTCGTAAAGACAGTCGTCCCTTTCACTGCCAGGATGTCTTGAAGTCGCATGGAAAAAGCCTCCCCAATTGAAGATGAGACCAATTTTGGCGGGGCTCGCCTGTGGCTCGTCCTACCCTACGGCTAAAACAACGCATTTTACCGAACCTCCGGGAGTCACGCAAAGCTATTGAGGGCCTGCTCATAGACCAAAATCTTATCCTCGTGCTGCAAGGTCATGGCAATATCGTCCAGACCATTCAGAAGGATGTGCCGGCGGGATTCGTCCACTTCAAACTTCAGCGACAAACCGTGATCGTCGGTCACCGTGCAGGTTTTTAGATCGACCATTAGATGGTACCCGGAATGGGCCGCGCAACGAGCGAAGAGGTCGTCGATCTGGGCCTCGTCCAGCCGGACCGGCAACATGCCGTTCTTGAAACAGTTGTTGTAGAATATGTCGGCAAAGCTAGGAGCCAAGACGACGCGAAAACCGTAGTCCTCCAGTGCCCACGGGGCGTGCTCGCGGCTCGAACCGCTGCCAAAGTTTCGACGCGCCAGCAGAATGGATGCTCCGGCATACTCGGGCCGGTTGAGTTCAAAATCAGGGTTGGGCGCACCATCATCGAGGAACCGCCAATCAAAGAACAGGAACTGGCCGAACCCGGAGCGTTGGATCCGCTTGAGGAACTGCTTCGGAATGATCTGATCGGTATCGACGTTCGAGCGGTCCATGGAAAGGACCAGGCCGGTATGCTGAGTGAATGGTCGCATTTTACTTGTATTCCCAATTCCGCGTATCAACAAAATGTCCGGCCACGGCGGCGGCCGCAGCCATCGAGGCGGAGACGAGATGCGTACGCCCGCCCTTGCCCTGCCGTCCTTCAAAATTGCGATTACTGGTCGAGGCGCATCGCTCGCCCGGTTCGAGCTTGTCGGGATTCATGGCCAGGCACATGCTACAGCCAGCCTCGCGCCACTCGAAACCGGCGGCCGTAAATAGCTTGTCGAGCCCCTCGGCTTCGGCCTGCCGCTTCACCAGTTGACTGCCAGGCACAACCATCCCACGCAAGCCGTCAGCAATGTGGTATCCCCGGACAATGGCCGCAGCGGTCCGCAAGTCCTCAATGCGGCCATTCGTACACGAGCCAATGAAAACACAGTCAATCTTCACATCGACTATTTTGGTACGACCCTTCAAACCCATATATTCCAAGGCGGCGGCCGCGGCCTTCTGGTCGGTGGGATTGTTGAAACTGGCTGGATCGGGCACTTCGCCGCAAATGCCGGTCACCTGTCCGGGATTGGTCCCCCAGGTGACTTGCGGCTCGATGTCGGCGGCATGGAATCGCTCCACGCGATCGTAAGCCGCACCGGGATCGCTCGCCAGACTCTTCCACGGCTCGACCGCAGCGTCAAAATCCTTGGGAGCGTGGGGACGGCCGCGAAGATACTCAAAAGTCTTCTCGTCGGGCGCGATCAGGCCACTGCGGGCACCGGCCTCGATGGTCATGTTGCAGACGGTCATCCGCTCTTCCATGCTCAATGCCCGGATCGCGGTACCGGTATATTCGATGCAGTAACCCGTTCCGCCGCTGGTTGAGATCTGACCGATCACCCAGAGGATCAGGTCCTTGGCCGTAACACCGGCCGGCAGGTGGCCTTCGACGCGGATTTCCAAAGGCTCCTCCACCGCCAAGTCATCGCGCTCATCCGCCGTTTTCGCCGAGCTTCGTCGCCGTTGTACGGTGCGGGCGGCATGGGTAGCAGAGGGCGAGGCTTTGGATTTCATGGATT
>JANXQG010000647.1 GCA_025356915.1 Planctomycetota bacterium
AGTTTCCCGACATTCCCCTGGACGACGCGGCCACGCTGGCGCTTGCCGAGGCATTGGCCAAAGAACGTCCCATGCTACGCTTGCCGGGTATGGCTTGCCCGTACTTGGATTTGCCCGACAGCTACGAATCCTTTTTGGAGCGGCTGGGCCGTCATGGCCACAAGCGCGAGTGCCAACGAGTGCGTAAAGCAGTAAAGACATTTCGCGTCGAGTTGGAATTACTTGACAATGTCAACCGCTTTCATGATGTCTTTCCGCAAATCGTGGAGTTGAATCGATCGTCCCGCGCCCTCCATGGTGACCTCGGCCCGTTCGACAACACACGGTATGCGGGCTTTCACCGAGAGGTGATTGAATCGCTCCTTCCCTGCGGCGTGTCGCAAATCTATCTTCTAAGATTTGACGGAAAGCCCGTTGCTTTTCAATATGGCTACCTTGATCGAGAGAAGTATTATGACTTTCAAAACGGCTTTGATAGTAGACTCAAGACGTATAGTCCCGGCGCAGTGTTGCTTCAGTTGATCATCCAGCACCTTATCGCTGGCGGCGTGAAGGAATTCGATTTCCTGCGCGGCGACGAAAGCTACAAAGATCTCTACGCAACTTGTCGGCGTTGTACGGTGAACTTTCACGTGTTCCGCCGCAAGTCCGCAATGCTGGCGAGCCGTCTGCTCCGCCATGGCCTCGTCCCGCGACTGAGGCGATTGGTGCGTCGATGTTTGCGATCCTAGAACCGTATGCATTTCACTTTAAGCCGATTCACTTGACTAGCCACTCATGATCTATCTCCTCGTCGGTTATATGTGGCTCTTCATCCATCGGCCGTTCGAGGTCTGGCCGTGGCTGGGTGATCTGCACGTCGAGCGGGTTTATATGATGGCGACATTAGCCTACTGGGGTTTGTGCGCGCCGAAGAGCTGGACCAGGAATTGCATTACGTGGGGAATTGGGTTACTGGCCTTTGCTATCACCTTGGCCACTCTCTTCAGCCGGTATACTGACTTTAACAGCCAAACGGTACAGGACTGGTTCAAGATCCTGGTTTTCTACTTTCTCGTTATGTCGTCGGTGCGTGAGGAACGAGAACTTCGCATCCTAATCGTAGCCTTTGTCGTGATCATGGGCATCCTCGAGCTGCATTCGTTCCGCGAGTATTTGTGCGGCCGAGGTGAATCCCGGATGGGCATCTGGCGGATGAATGGCGTGGACAATTCTGATCCGAACAGCTTTGCCGGGTCGGTGAACTATGGCATTCCAATGCTGCTGCCCGCACTGGCTCTTGTGCGAAAAAAATGGGAGTACCTCGCGCTGGGCGGCGCGGTTGCTCTGGCATGTTTGTGCGTGCTTCTGACCGGATCGCGCACAGGTTTCGCGGGTCTCGCGCTATTGGCGGGGGCGGCCGGAATGCTCAGCCGCTACCGCTGGCGTCTAGTGTCGCTTGTGCTCCTGGGGGTGCCGGTCGTGTGGTTGAGTCTCTCGCAGAGTCTCCAAAACCGCTACATGACCCTCATCGACCCTTCCTTGGGCCCGGAGAATGCTCGAGAATCCGCAGAATCGCGAACGATGTATTTTGCGATCGCGGTGAACATCTGGAAGGAGCATCCGGTTCTCGGCGTTGGCCCAGGTTGCTTTCAAATCGCCAGCGGAACGGAGATGCAACCGCACACACTATACGGCCAGACGATATCGGAATTGGGGAGTCTCGGGTCGATCGCGCTGGTCGCGATGATTGTCTGTTATGTGTTGAACTACCTCGATGCGCGGTGTCTCCAGCGCGCCATTCCACTTCGGCACGATGCGGTCTTTTGCTATCGGGTGGTTGCGGCGACGACCATCACCATGCTTCAACTGCTGTTCTTCGGCCTTGGCGGGCACAATTTGTTTCGCTACAACTGGCTCTGGTGCGGAGCGTTTGCGGCCCTGGCACTTCGCTTCCTGCATGACCACTATTTTGACGATTACATGCAGGATTTGGAGCAAGCGGACCCAGGGGCGGATGAATCGGCAACCGCGTGCATGATGCCATCAACTGAAATGTAAAGCGACTTCGATATGAAACAACGCTACCCCTGCACATGGTTTCGCAGCTCGGCCTCGGTCCACCGGGCCATCGATAAAGTGATCGCGCATATCCGAAACAATGCGGCGTGTGGTTTGCACTTGGGTGCGGGGTCGCAGAAAATTCCAGGGTTGATTAACTGCGATCTCTATGATTCACATGCCGACCGAAAGATCGATGCTAGGATTCTGGAGGGCATCGAGAATGCCTCTGTCGACCTTATCGAGTCGCATCACATGATCGAGCACCTTTCTTTCGCCGACGCCGCGACGGCGCTTGCCGAATGGGCACGTGTGCTAAAGCCGGGCGGCTACCTCGTCCTGACATGTCCCGATTTGGGCATGGTGGCGTCGCGCTGGCGCAGGCTGGCCATATGGCATCGAGTCCGTGCGTGCAAGTATGAGCGGGATTACGCGCTCAAGATGCTGTTCGGCTCACAAGAGCATGAGGGAATGTTTCACAGAAGCGGTTATGATCGATCGTATCTATCGGAAATGCTTGCAAGCCACGGGCTGATTGTTGAGTTCTCCTACAGTCCGTATCCGCGGCGGCTTACACCGTCACTGCTCGTGATCGCGAGAAAGAAATGAAGTGCGATAGGATCGAGAGTGTAATTGACACAACTCCGCCCGACACATTAGGCCAAACCGGCCTGGTCACGACTGTGATTCCGGCATGCAATGGG
>JANXQG010000155.1 GCA_025356915.1 Planctomycetota bacterium
TGCTCAAGCTGATCGAGCTGCTCAATCGGCTCCTAGGCATCAACATCCAACCGCGCCATGAGCCAGCCCGGGTGGGCGACGTCCGCGAAAGCCTAGCCGACATCACCCAGGCACGAAAGTGCCTCGGCTATGAGCCAGCCGTTGATTTTGAAGAGGGCCTGCGGCGATCGATCGATTATTACCGGTCGATCGCGAAGTAGGAAACCGGCCGTCTCACAGTATGAACTTGCTCAGATCCTCGTCGTTCGAGATATCTTCCAGCCGCTGCTTTACATAGGCGGCGTTGATCTCGACGCGGGAGCTGCCCATCTCGGGGGCTTCAAAACTTAGCTCCTCCAAGAGCCGCTCCATGATGGTGTTCAACCGCCTGGCACCGATATTCTGCGTCCGCTGGTTCACCTGAAAGGCATACTCGGCCAAGGAATGGACGGCGTCATCGGTAAAAATCAGTTCGCAGCCTTCCGTCTCCAGGAGGGCCTTGTACTGCTTGGTCAATGCCCCACGCGGCTCGGTCAAAATGCGGATGAAATCATCCCGCGTCAAATCGCTAAGCTCAACGCGAATGGGAAACCGCCCTTGCAACTCGGGCATCAGGTCGCTGGGCTTGGCGCGATGGAAGGCGCCGGCGGCGATGAAGAGAATGTGATCGCTTTTCACGTAGCCGTAGCGGGTCTGCACCGTGGTGCCTTCGACAATGGGCAAGAGGTCTCGCTGCACACCTTGCCGCGACACGTCGGCCCCGTGCGACGAATCGCTCGCCACGATCTTGTCGATCTCGTCGAGGAAGATGATGCCCAGATTCTCGGCCAGGTCGATCGCCAGGGCGTTGACCTTCTCGGTATTGATCAGGGCGTCAGACTCCTGCTCGAAGATCACGCGGCGCGCCTCGCGGACCGACATTTCTCGCCGCGAACTGTTCCGCGGCACGATCTTCTCCAGCATTCCTTGCAGATCGACGTCCATCTGCTCCATGCCCATGCCGGTGAACATCATGGGCACGGACTTCTGCTCGATGGATAGTTCCACACGGCGATCGTCCATTGCGCCCGTGGTCAACATCCCCCGCATCTTCTCGCGAGTGCGCTGAAAACGCTCCGGCGACTCAGGGCCGTCGGCGGTCGTGTTGAAGGCTGGCGGACTAGGGGCCAAGAGATCCAGCAGCCGCTCTTCCGCCCGCCGCTGGGCCTCCTCGCGGACATTCTCCTTTTCCGCCTGCCGGACCAGACCGATGGCGTTCTCGACGAGTTCGCGAACCATGCTCTCCACGTCGCGGCCGTAGTAGCCCACTTCCGTGTAGCGACTTGCCTCGACTTTGATGAACGGGGCGCCGGTGAGTTTGGCCAGCCGCCGGGCGATTTCCGTCTTACCCACGCCGGTAGGCCCGATCATCATGATGTTCTTGGGCGCAACTTCCTGCCGCATTTCTACCGGAACTTGTTGCCGCCGCCAGCGGTTGCGAATGGCCACGGCCACCGCCCGCTTGGCCGCGTCCTGGCCCCCAATGATCCGCGGCGGCAACAGATTTTTGAGATGTGGATTCGTCCGGTGCCACATGCCTGGGGGCATTTTGCCCTGCGGGCAGCCTTGCGAGAACTAAAGCATCTCGTCGATAACGGACTGACCGAGGAACAAGTCCTCGAAAAGCGGGCCGCGCTCAGCAAGTACGTCTTTCATTTCGCACCCACCACCATGGATCGCCTCGGCTATGCCATGGACGATAAGTTCTACCGCATCGAGGGCAGTCATCTCGAACGCTACCGGGACGCGATGCAAAGTATGACCCGCGATCGGGTGCAGCAGTCCGTTCGCAAGCACCTGCAATACCAGAACCTGCAAATCGTGATCATCACCAAGGATGCCAAGGCCCTCCGCGATTCGTTGGTTTCCGACGTTCCCAGCCCGATTACCTATCCCACGCCGCGGCCCGCCGAGGTGTTGAAAGAAGACGAAGAGATTATCGAGTTCCCCTTGCGCATCCGTCCCGAGAATGTTCGTATCCTTCCCGGAAAAACACTATTTGAGTAACTCAATCACCCATCTCCTTCCGGAGAGCGAATTGTCGATTTAGTCGAAAGAGTCTTCCCGCCCCCGCTGGGCTTGCCCCAGCGGGGGCGGACTAAATTGACAAAACGAGAGGGGCAGGGGGTGAGGGTATTAAAATATGACCTACATCATGTGCGATATTGAAGCCAACGGTCCGATCCCAGGCGACTACTCGATGGTCTGCTTCGGGGCCATTGTTGTCGAGCCAGCCTTGAGCAAAACATTCTATGGCAAGCTCAAGCCGATCTCCGACCGTTGGTTACCGGAGGCATTGCAGGTCGCAGGCTTCAGCCACAACGAAACGCTGGAGTTCGACGATCCCAAGAGCGTGATGCAACAGTTCGCCGATTGGATTGTAAAGGTCAACGAGATGCATCGGCCGATGTTTATTTCCGACAACAACGGTTTTGACTGGCAGTTCATCAACTGGTATTTCCATCATTTTCTTGGGCAAAACCCATTTGGGCATAGTTCGCATAATCTCGGTTCGCTCTACAAGGGCGTGGCGAAGGACATGTTTGCGACGTTCAAGTACCTGCGCAAAACCCGTCACACGCACAATCCAGTAGACGACGCCCGCGGCAATGCCGAGGCATTGTTGCAGATCAAGGAAAAGCATGGGTTAAAGATCAATTTTGTAGGATGATTATGTCTCGTTCCTCTCGCATGGGTGTTCGTTCATGACAAAGTATTTTCCTAATGTGCTTATTGCCGGAATCTGCTTCAACCGACAATCGATCGTGACCAGTCTTCGACTGGCAAACCTGGCACCTGCCCGAAGTCTTGTCTATTCCGCGTAATCACAACGCCGTTCGCGTCGAGTACGATTGGCGCAATCGCGAGAACGAGTTTGCCGAATCTCGGCAATGACCTGCGCAATTCGAGCGAGATGTGATCGGTATCCAGGACGTAAAGGCTCATGGCCGTTCCGGATCCCGATCTACCTCTTTACACACCAGTTCCTCTGGTTTATACTGCGTCCTGTAAATTATAATTCCATATTTCCAAGGTATGCTGGGGGTTTCGCTTGATCCAGGCATCCCTTTTAGGATAGGGCCATCGTGCGAGAGCTAACCCCCCGGGAAATTGTCAAAGAGTTGGACCGGCACATCGTGGGCCAGGACGCGGCCAAGCGGGCGGTGGCCGTGGCCATTCGCAACCGCTGGCGGCGGC
>JANXQG010000156.1 GCA_025356915.1 Planctomycetota bacterium
CGAGGCACCGGACACATTGTGGGATGGAACGAGTGAATTCCTTAAGTTGGTTCGTATGGGGGCTCGCTGCGCTCTCCCCACCCTACCATTATTCGCGTTCCGCACCTAGAACCGGAAGAGCCGAAGCACGGAAACTCAATCGCAGAGGTGCGTTGCGCGAGCCAGTCTAGCTAGACTCAGAACTTCAGAAAATCAAATTTCCTATTCCTCCCCGCCGCTTGTTGACATTCTCCCTATTTTTCGCATACTCAAAGGACTGACTCGTTGCCACTCGGGCCAAAGAGCACCAGGAAGTCTGGGCCAAGCACCTCGGCATGCCAGTCGAAATCACCAACTCCATTGGGATGAAGTTGGCACTCATTCCGCCGGGCGAATTCATGATGGGCTCGCCTGAATTGGACCGGAGTTTGTCATTCAAAGCTCTTTGCGCCTTCGCGCCTTTGCGTGAGATAATTCGGAACAGGTGTGATCAGCCGCGATCGCCAGTCCCTTCATCAGCCAAGCCATGTTCCCCGCAAGGTTCCTTACGGTTTCCATGCCCTCGGTGTCGTTTCGCACTTCGCCCTTCTCGCGGCCGAAGGCCACATTCCAGTAGGTTGAACCGGGCACAATCATTTCGCTGATCAGGAAAAAGTAGTTAAGTTGGGCGAAGGTGAAGTTCTGACCGGCACGCCGAGCGACCACAATCGCCGCTCCCACCTTCCGTCGCAACAGTTGCGGATGCTTTCGCGAGACGTAGCCAACCCGGTCCAGCAAGGCCATGATCTGCGGCGTGGCAGACCCGAAGTAGACTGGCGAACCAATCAAGATGCCATCGGCCTCGGCAAACTTGTCCAGAACACCCTCGAAAGCGGGGTCTTCCTGAACACAACGGATCGTATCCGAAGCAAAACAGCCCCGGCAAGCCACGCAAGGCTTGATAGGTCGATCGGCCAGCGAGAGAAACTCCGTCTGCAAACCTTCGCCCGCCAAGACTTCCAACGCCGTGTTCACCAGAATATCGGTGTTTCCTTCTCGCCGTGGACTACCTGAAATGCCCAATACTTTCATGTCGAACTCCTTCGATACGCCTTGCCTTGCTTGAAAAATGGCTTATCTTCTCATTTTGCGAGGGATCACCGGGCGATGCAAGCCCCTCAGATTTCCCCTCTTGCTATTGCCACCAGGAACGGTATCCTTCTTGTTTAGTTAATCCATCACCCAGAAACGAAAATCATGAATATAATGGATTGTTGAAGAGATTCGGGATTCGCTTTGAATGGGCAAGGGAATTGCTTGTCGGTGAGATCGCTACATGAATTACCGATTCAACGTTGATGAATGGTTGCCACGGCTTCCGCTAGATAGGTCGGTTTCGCGCCACCTGGTGTCGATTGCCAGCCGTGAAGGAAGAGGATTTTCATGGGGCTTTGTACCCGAGCTTCTTGGCCTGAGCGAAATCTTCTTCCGCTTTAGCCTTTTCGCCCATTTTTTTGCAGACGACGCCACGGGTATAGTATGCCTTGGCATCTTTAGGATCGAGACGGAGTGCTTCGTTACAGTCGGCAAAAGCCTTGTCAAAATCTCCTTTCCTGGCGTAGGCACGACTTCGATTGCAGTACGCCTCAGCATTTTTCGGGTCAAGGCGAATGGCTTCCGTGTAGGCAACGATAGCCGCATCGAAATTGCCGTTCTGAAATGCTAAAACGCCCTTCTCGAATGCCTTCTTCGCATTATCTGCACAGCCACAGACCAGAAACAACGTGAAAGCCAGGGTACAGAGAATGCTTCGTTTCATTCCTTTTTGCCGTTTCGATATTGCATGTAATACTTCTGGACATGAGCCACGCAAGGTTGCCCGTTGGCCGCCATCTCCGCACAGCGGGCCTGGGGTGACTTGGCTCGCTCCAACGCCGCTTTGGTCCTGGTCACGACTCCCTCCCGAACGTCTTGCTCAATGTCGGCCCTGGTCATGCCGAAACAGGCACAGATCGGTGCTGTCGGGTCTTTGGGGTAGGCAGGCCGCTGTAGATCGACTGCCAGAACCAGTTGCTCGAAACCGTCGAAATAGGCCACGGAACATTGCGGCGACGGACAGAAGTTGGCCGGTTTGGCAAGTCGGCCTCGCTGCTCCTCGGTCAAGTACGTTGTCAGCGTCTTATTTCCCACGGGTTCGCCTTGAGAACCGCAGAGGGGACAATAGTCAGCGGTCTGATCGGGTTCTCGGACGAAGGCTTTGTTCATGGGTGATGGGCACGACTCTTCTCCTTTGCGGAAGAACGGATCAGTTTGCGCAACAACCAGATTTCGCCCGAGTGGCAGGCTTCGTCGTGCAAAGCATGAACGATGGTATAACGGGCCGTGTGATTACCTCTTCCCGGCAACAGGCGAGATAATTGTTCATCGCTTAGCCCTTGGATTATCCGCCGCAATCGCACATGCTGTTCGGTCAATTCGGCGACAACCTGGGCCAGCGGAGGCCAGCGATACGATGCAACCTGAGCGGGCTTGCTTTCCCAACTGAAAATCCCAAACCACTCTTCCGGGATTTGGGGCAGGTCGCCAACAGCCTCCGTGGTGAGCGACTCAACGAGCACGAAGCTGTGCCCGGCGTGCCAGAGAATATGATTGTGAAGCTCAGGCGGCGGCCAGTGAGCTTCTTGGTCAGTCAAGCCGTGGAGCAACCGAAGGGTCTTGCCACGCACTTCATCCAACAACAGCAAAAGAGATTGATCGGGCATGATTAACTCCAGATTGCTATTGGAAATTAACGAAATTCGACGATGGTCGATGAAACTTCAGCAAAACCATCGGGAGAGCTAAGGATGGCTAAGGCGTTGTAAAAGAATAAGTTGACCAATTACCGTGGGACGGATTGACAATCCGTTCGACGAGCAACCTCGCAAGTTATTGTTTTACAGTGCCTAAGTATAAGGGTTCTTCAAAGCGTCCGCAACCACAACACAAGAGACAAAAGAAGCAGTCAATCGGCACGTCTCGCTCAACTTTGAACGTGAAGGGGTCAGGTTCCATGTTTTCGGGCAAGGATCTCGGGTGAATTTCATGCGTTCTCGCCGAAAAATGGACCAGACCCTGAACTTGCAGTTCTCCTGATCCTACTTCTCCAACGGACCAAGTCCATGCTAGACTGTTATATTGACTGGTTTTGTGCGGAAAGCCCTCGCCCCTCCCCTAAATAGGGGAATGAGATTTGTTTAGCGCAGATCGCAAAGTTCAGAAATACCCCCCCTTGGAATTAAGAGAAAGATTTCCGCATGTGTGGTATCGTCGGATACGTTGGACCGCGTGAGGCGATCGAGTACCTCATCACCGGACTCCGCCGTTTAGAGTATCGTGGTTACGACAGTTCTGGGGTCGCCCTGGTTACCACGGAGCGGCATCTGACAGTCTGTAAGTCGTCCGGGCGAATCGATCGCCTAGAATCCAGGCTTGCCGGGTTATCAACCGAGGGCCGGACGGGGATCGGGCATACCCGCTGGGCCAC
>JANXQG010000654.1 GCA_025356915.1 Planctomycetota bacterium
GCAGCGATTCGACCAGCCCAGACGGCATCATCGCCCAAACCGTGCGGTTGGCCAAGCAGGCCGCACCGGAGATGTTGGTAATTACCGACGTATGCCTCTGCGAATACACGGATCACGGTCATTGCGGGCCGTTGCGAGAGATTGCCGGCCGGATGCAGGTCGACAATGACGCCACGCTGGAAATTCTCGCCCGACAGGCCGTCGTGCATGCTCAAGCCGGGGCCGACCTCGTCGCGCCTAGCGGCATGATGGACGGCATGGTGGGGGCGATCCGCCACGGGCTGGACGGGGCCGGCTTCACGCATATTCCCATCATGAGCTACGCGGCCAAGTATTCCAGCGCGTTCTACGGACCGTTTCGCGAAGCGGCCGAAAGCACACCCCAAATGGGTGACCGCCGGGGCTACCAGATGGACGCCGCCTCTTCGCCCGATCAGGCCATCCGCGAGATTGAGTTGGATCTGGCCGAAGGGGCTGATATGATCATGGTCAAACCAGCACTGGCCTATCTTGATATTATCCGCCTGGCTGCCGACCATTTTCCCGGCGTTCCGCTGGCCGCCTACAATGTTTCCGGCGAGTTCAGCATGGTCAAGGCCGCCGCCGCTAGAGGCTGGATCGACGAACGCGCGATCGTGCTAGAAACGCTCACTGCAATTCATCGCGCCGGGGCAAGCATTATCCTCACATATTGGGCAAAAGATGCAGCAAACTGGCTTCGCTAAGAAAATTCCAAGAAAGCTCTAATTCACTTGCTTCCAGTGTGATATACTGTTGGTGTTTCTGATAGTCAGATCCAAATCACGGAGGGTATTATGGCTGTTACACGAATTCCGATTCCAGATTGGGCAAAGACCCAAACAACCGACAATCGTCTCGATTTGAGCCTCTCGGAGGTTGATCTCGTCGTGCGAACGGTAAATTGTCTGGAGGACCACGGTATCTTTACCGTCCAGGATCTCCTCAGCTCGACGCCGCAGGAGTTACTGGAAATTCCCAACCTCGGCGAGAAGACGCTCGACACGATCTATTTGGCCTTGGAAAAGATCGGCTTCTACCGCCCGGGGCACCAGCCGACAACGCCCGTGCAGATCCAGTTGCCATCCAAGGGATTTGCTCTGCTGGAAGACTGATAGGCCCCCCTGAGAGGCTCAGACCAGTTGTCTGCTGTAAACATCTTTGGAAAGGCTAAGGACCGGCGAATCAATAAGTGTCGGGTTTTCGGAACGTACTCATCTCGCTCCGCGAGATGGAATGCATCTCGC
>JANXQG010000215.1 GCA_025356915.1 Planctomycetota bacterium
CGCCCTGGGGCGCGGCCTGTTCTTTGATTTCATTGCCAATGCTCCACAAGATCACGCACGGGTGGTTGCGGTCGCGGCGGATCATGCTCACCAGGTCTCGCTCGCTCCACTCCGTAAAGAACCGCTTGTAGCCATACTTCATCCCCGACTTGGGTATGATCCATTCATCAAATATCTCGTCCATGACAAGCATGCCCATCCGGTCGCAAAGCTCCAGCAGTTCCGGTGCCGGCGGGTTGTGGCTGGTGCGAATGGCGTTACACCCCATGGCCTTGAGAATCTCAATTTGTCGTTCGATGCCGCGACGATGGACGGCCGCTCCCAGGCAACCTAGGTCGTGATGGTTGCAGACGCCCTTGATTTGCACCCGCTTGCCGTTAAGAAAGAAACCCTTGTCGGCCGTGAACTCGATCGTGCGGATGCCGAAGGGCGTTTCGTGGCGATCGACCAGTCGCTCACCGATGCGGACCTCGGAAACGACCCGATACAGATACGGATCCTCCGGCGACCAGCGTTTTGGTGTTGCGATCCTGAGTCCTTGGTCAAATTCATGGCTGCCCCCGGCAGCGATCTGCTGGAGCGTCTGGTGTTCAGCAACTTTCTTCCCGTCGGCATCGAGAACCGCCGTGGTTAGGCTTGTTTCGATCGCGGCCGCGCCCTCGTTTTGCACCTGCGTACGAACGCGAACCGTTGCAGCGGTGTTGGCTATTTCCGGCGTTGTGACGTACGTTCCCCATGGCGCAATATGCACCGCATTGGTGATCGCCAGCCGAACATGGCGGTAGATGCCGGCCCCTGAATACCAACGCGAGCATGGCTGTTGCACATTCACGCGCACGGCCAATACGTTGTCGCCCGGCTTTAGGTGCGGCGTCAGATCGTACTGGAAGCTGGTGTAGCCATAGGGTTGCTTCCCCAAGTGCTTGCCGTTGAGCCAGACATCGCTATCCATGTAGACGCCGTCAAACTGCACGCTTACCTGCTTGCCCGCTGCATTTTCAGGCAGAGTGAAAGTCTTGCGATACCAGCCGATGCCGCCATTGAGCGCGCCTGCGCCCGTACCGCCTGGGCTTTTGCGATCGAACGGCCCCTCCATCGTTGCGGGGTCGATACCGGGCGGGCCTTCGATGCTGAAGTCATGGGGAACGTCCAGCATCCGCCAGTCGGTGTCGGGTGTCCGCGGCTTTTCCGCCTCCGCCACCTCCCCCAGATGGAATCGCCAGCCTTGGTCCAACGAGAGCACCTGGCGGCCATTAGCCACCGATACGAAAAGGGCCACGCAACAGAAAATCATTCCGAAAATAGTTCGAGTTCGCATGAAGGTTATTCCCAAAAGGTTATTTCGCTTTCAGTTCCAACCACTGCACCGCAACGCCACGCTGGAACGGGGCAGAAATCTTCAAGGTTTGCTTGCCCTGCTCCAGCTTGATCTCCATGGCCCGAGTCGTGGCCCACACACCGGTCGTGTTGGGAATCTCAAGCGTTATCGGCTTGTCGCTCCCAGAGCTAACATCGAAAATCTGACCGAGATTCGGCGTCGCGACTCGAATCACGAGTGCATACACACCTGCCGCGGGTACGTCGAGAGCGTAGTCTACCCAGCTATTTTTCACGCTTTTCTGAAAATTCACCTGCTTGCCACCCGTGTAGCAATCGAGAACGCTAACACCGGACATGCCGGAGAACGCCACCGCTTCAATGCGAGTGCCGCTGGGCAACACCTTGAACGGCCCTTGCGCGGCAGTTGTTGCCTTCCCGGCCTTGACCTCGGGTTGCAGTTCCTTTTCGGCCTCGGCTGCTTTCGCGGACGCCGTGATGTCCGTCTTCACTTCCGCGACCGAATGTTGGATCTTGTGGGCTACTGCCATGACCGCAGTGGCCTGCTCTTTGGAGACGAGCGTGGAGGCCAGCCATCGCAGGTGTTCAACCTGCGAGAATTGTGCTGCACGCGCTCGCTGTTCCGCCCCGGCAAGAAACTCAGCACCGGACATCCCCTCGAGACGCGACACATGCCATCCGCGGCCATAGCCAACCTTCCAAGCACTGCCGGGCTGTGGTTCCACCGATGGATCGGCCACTTTATAGGCCACGCATGCATGGGCAGGCTGCCCCACTCCAATCGCCGGAATTCCGAAAGCCTGGCAGATCATGACGGACCACGACGACCTGGGGCCGCATTTTCCGCCGCCGGAGAGCACGGCTTTATAGTCGATATAGGGATGCGGCGAGTTTCTCCGCCACACCTCGCTCGTCGAGTTGACCACCTGCTCCTTGATTCGCAAGTCGGGCCGCCAACTGTTGATCATTTCTCGCGCCCAGGCCAGATCGGCATCCGATGCGCAGGACGACACGATCTTGGTATATTCCCAAACACTAAGATTGTCAAAACTGGGGAACAGCTCTTTGTTCTTGTGGGCCGTCTTGAAGTGCGTGTAGCGATCCAAAGGAGTGCCGGGCGTCTTCGTCATGCCTGCCCCCCGGTTGCCGGTGCCCGGCGGAGCAATCGCCGTTGCAATCGCCAACCGCAGATAGATCCCATCCTTGGAGTCCGGATCGGCAAAGAAGAGGGTCTTCCAGATGTCCAGGGATGTAGTATTTAGGGTGAAATTATTCGCCTCGCGGGCATTAAGCCCCGTGGGGGTCGCACCCTCCAGGTAGAGGTCCATGGCCTGCGTGTTTTGCAGGAGCCAGGCCAAAAACTTCTGGTTGCTGGGACCGGCCTTGGCAAAAGCGCCGAGTTTGGCAACGCCAACTTTGGCGATAAGTGTCCTTTGGTCCAGCAGGTTTGCCACGCCAGGATCCTTGATGATGTCTTTCAAGGTCGCCTCGGAAATACCGCTCGGATCTGCCGGCACCTTCTGGTTCAGCCAGGTTGAAATATTGGTGAAATAGGTGGCAAAATCACCGGTTTCGATAGCGGTGCCGAGATCCTTGTCGTTCGGCTCCCAAGCGAAAACATTGCCACCAAGCAACAGCAGTGCGACGAAAGTGAGCAGGAATGGTGCCTTTGAGTTCTTAAGCATCTTCATCATCGGTCTCCTCGGATTTCCAGGCAGGCGTTGCCAAGCACTCACGACGTGGCGGAACAAAGCAACGAGTTAAATAGGCGGGATGGTCAGGCAGAGCATGACTGTCCACATTCTCATCGAGAATGACTGCGGTGTCAAGCACTTTTTGAAAAATCCGTAATTTCGGCTCTGTTGTGGCCGGTCCCTGGCCTCTGTTGCGGCCGGTCTCCGACCGAGCCACGCCGCCGACCGAAGGTCTCTCGTTCACCGGGAGACCTTCGGTCCGACGTTTCGGCTGGGTCGGGATACCCTCGCCGAACTAGTCCCCGAGAGGGAGAGGGGGGCTTTTTGGGTAGTCTCCTAACCCTTCTTCCCCTTAAATAGCTTCCGATCCAGGTTCGGATAAAACGCTGTCCAGGGACTGTCGACATTCGGATCGTCGCGTAAAAGTTGCTGGAAAGCGTTCACCTTGGCGTCGAGATTGTCGAGGCAATAGAGGGCCACGGCCTCGAGCGTCATGGGCAGCTTGGGACTGCCGTAGCCATACTCACCATGATGGCTGACGATCATGTGCTTCAATCGCAGTACGGTCTCGGCGGGGATCGTCTCGCCGGATAGCTTTTCGGCCTCGGCGACCTTCGATTCCAACAAGCCAACCGCCATCACCAGGTGGCCAATCAATTGCCCCTCATCGCTATAGGAAAGTTCTCGCTCGTAGCAAAGTTCGTCGACCTTGCCAGTGTCGTGGAGGAAGGTGCCCATCAGGAGTAGATTACGATCGATTTGCGGATAACAAGGACTTATCCGTAGCACAACTTCCATGAGGTTGACGACGTGTTCCAGCAGTCCGCCCAGATAGGCATGATGATTCTTCACGCCCGCCGGGGCCTGGGTGAACTTGGCCATGAAGGCCTCGTCCAGCAAATAACATTCAGCCAGCGTCTGCAAGGCAGGGTCGGTCAAACTGCGGAGAATCTCGCCCAAACGGATCACGAGTTTGTCAACCTCAACGGCACGCAAGGGTGCGAAGTCGTCCACATCGACCTCATTCCGCGAAACTTTGGTGAGTCGTGTGACAATCAATTGCACGGTACCCTGGAATAATTGCGTCGCACCTTCCACGCGGACATAGTCGCCGTTGTCGAATCCCTTGTAGATTGCTTCCGAGGCATTCCACATCCGCCCCGCAATCCTGCCGGTCCGATCCGAGAGTTCCACTTGCAGGTAGAGGTTGCCGTTGCGGTTAGGGCGCAACTGCTTTTCGGCGACAACAAAAACCTGGTCGATGATGTCCTGTTGACCCAATTGATTGACGTACCGGCGCGACATCGAGAGCCTTTCCACGGATAATTCCACCATAATATTGCAAACGGTGCATTCTACCCCCGCCAGCCCTCCTCCACAAGGGTGGGGAAATTAAAAATTAAAAAGCAGGTCGTAGCGATACTGACGGCGGACCGCCGGAATCGGTGCCCAAAGGCCGGAACTGGGGTCTCGGCGTGAATGGTGGCCCTTACTTCCTTCCGCAATTTTCAATTTCTTCCTGATTGTCTACTTGGCCTTGCCACTACCGGTATGGCTGCCCTACAATGCGAACTCCCTCGGAAAAACGGCGGGGCACAATTTATCGCTAAACTGCAAGCGATCCTTGACGCTGGTCGAAGTAGTTGCCGTCCACTGCCGTTGCTCACTAAACGCAGGCCCCTAACCCCCTTCCCACCATGCTCTGGTCTCGCTCATTTATCCCGACGATGAAAGAAACGCCCGAAGGGGCGGAAATCCCAAGCCATATCCTCATGCTCCGTGCCGGTCTGATCAACCAAGTCATGGCCGGGGCGTATACCTACCTGCCGTTGGGCCTCCGTGCTTTGAAGAAGGCCGAGCAGATCGTCCGCCAAGAGATGGACGCCGCCGGGGCGGTGGAACTGCTCATGCCAGCCCTAACGCCAATCGGGTTGTTTGAGCAGAGCGGGCGAATTCATGCCTTCGGCGATGTGCTGATCAAGTTCGAGGTCAAGCGGCAGAACCGCAAAGTCCAGATGGCCCTCGGACCTACGCACGAAGAGACCATCACCGACCTGGTCTCGCATCAGATTTCCAGCTACCGGCAGATGCCGATTACGATGTATCAGATCCAGACCAAATTCCGCAACGAAGAGCGGCCGCGGTTCGGAGCGCTTCGCACCAGCGAATTCATCATGAAGGACGCCTACAGTTTCGACGCCACGGTCGAGGGGTTGAACAAGAGCTACGACGCCATGTACGCGGCCTATTGCCGCATTTTCGAGCGTTGCGGGCTAGACTACCTGGCCGTCGAAGCGGAGAGCGGACCGATCGGCGGCGACGCTAGCCATGAGTTCATGGCCCTGGCCGACAACGGCGAAGACACCGTGCTTCACTGCAAGGACTGTGGCTACGCGGCCAACCAAGAGAAGGCCGAAATCGGCAGCCGGAACCTCGTGCCACCCGAAGTGCCGAAGCAATCCCTGCAAGAAGTGCCGACGCCGGGGGCGGCGACCATCGAACAAGTGACCAAGTTCCTCAAGTGCCCCGAGCAGCAAATGATCAAGACCCTGATCTACGTTGCCGATGGCAAGCCGATTGCCGTCTTACTGCGTGGCGATCACGATGCCAACCAAGGGAAGGTCCGTCGCGAGGCCGGTGCCGCCAAGGTCGAGTTAGCCGACCCTGCCCTGGTTGAGCAAGTGACCGGTGCTCCGATCGGTTTCGCCGGCCCGGTGGGATTGAAGCAGCCGATTCCGATCCATGCCGACCGCGAGATCGAAAAGATTGTCAATGGCATCGCGGGGGCGAACCGTGCCGAAACGCACCTGACAGGCGTCAACTTCGGCCGCGATTTCCAAGTTACCCAATTTGCCGATCTGCGCAACGCCGTTGATGGCGATCCCTGCCCTAAGTGCTGTAGCAAGCTGGCCGTGCGACACGCCATCGAGATCGGCCATGTATTCAAGTTGGGTACGAAGTATTCCGATGCGCTTTCCGCCCGATTCCTCGATCAGACGGAGCAACTCAAGTCGATCATCATGGGCTGTTACGGCATCGGCATCAACCGCATCGTCGCGTCCTTGATTGAGACCTGCCACGACGCCAACGGCATCCTATGGCCGATGACCCTGGCCCCGTATGAGGTTCTGCTTTCGCCAGTCAAGGTGACCGATCCGGCCACAAAGGAGGCTACGGAGCGGTTGTACAGCGAGTTGACCGCCGCCGGCATTGAGGTGCTGCTGGACGATCGTGACGTTCGCGCCGGCGTGAAGTTCAAGGACGCCGACCTGATCGGCATTCCGCTCCGCGTGGTAATCGGCGAGCGCGGCCTGAAGGATGGCAAGCTGGAAATGAAGTGGCGATGGAGCAAGGAAGCGGAATGGATCGACGTGGCCAGTGCATCCCAGACGATCGCCGAGTTGGTGATCGACGAGCGGAAAGAGAACCAACGCTTCCGCGGCCGGTGACATTTAGATTTCTCACTCATTCCGGCGGAAGGTTCTCCTTCAGATAGCGCGTCAGCATCTGAAAAAGATGGAGCTGTGTGTTTGGCCCTTCTTGGATGCTGTGAGTCCGGTTTGGATAGGCCATCATCGAGAACGGCTTGTTGTGCCGGATAAGCTCATTGACGAGCATCTCGCAGCTCTGGTAATGGCAGTTGTCGTCGGCCGTGCCATGAACGAGCAAGAGGTTGCCTTGGAGTTGATGCGCGAAGGTGATCGGAGAACCGTTCTTATAGCCTTCCTGGTTGTCGTCCGGCAATCCCATGTAACGTTCCTGATAAATGGTGTCGTAGAGCCGTTGATCGCTAATGAAGGCCACGGCCATGGCCATGCGGTAGAGTTCGGGATAACGGAAGATGGCATTGAGGCTCATCGAGCCGCCGCCGCTCCACCCCCAGATTCCGATCCGCTTGGGGTCCACGTAGGGGCGTTCCTGGATGATCTTCCGCAAGGCTGCGGCCTGGTCGGCGGAAGCCAGAATGCCCACCTGCCGGTAAATGCACTTCCGCCACGCGCGGCCGCGAGGGGCATCGGTCCCG
>JANXQG010000216.1 GCA_025356915.1 Planctomycetota bacterium
CGAGCGTGGCGGTTTGGGCTTCACGCATTTCGGCTAGGTTGTTGGGGCCGCATGGAAAATCGGGAAGCTGAACGAAGTAGAATGGGAAATCGCCTTGCCCCCAGGCATTGCGCCAGCCTGTGATCAGGGTTTTCATCTTGGCGCAATACTTCATGCCGTCGCCGTTGTTCGATTCGCCTTGATACCAGATGGCGCCGCAAATGGCCATCGGCATCAAGGGCGCAATCATGCCGTTATACAACACGGCTTCCTGCCCATCGCGACCTTGCCCTGGGGTCCAAGGCTCGCATCGTGTGCCGCCGGCGCTAGCTGCGACAAGCCCAATGGGAACCTTCAACTCCTGGTGCAACTCACGACCGAAGAAATAGGCACAGGCTGAAAAGCCATGGCCGCCGCCTCGTTTAATAACGATTGTCTGCGGCGAGCAAGGGAGCCATCGGCAATTGGCATCAGTCGCCGGTTGTTTCGCATGCGTCGGTGGGACTTCCATGAGACGAATCTCTGGATAATTGGCGGCCGCTATTTCCTTCTGGTAGTTGATGCACGGCTTCTGGCCAGGATGCGGCCCGATCGGCTTCTCCATATTCGACTGCCCGGCACAGACCCAGACCTCGCCGAGCAGCACATTTTTGAAAACCTTCTGGCTGCCGGATGCAGCTTTGACCGAGAGTTCCAGCGGCCCTTTTTTGTTCAGGCTCGGTAGAACAACCTTCCATTGACCGCTGCTACCGGCCTTGGTCTCTCGCGTTTCGTCGGCCAGCGAGACCGTTACTTGATCGCCAGGCGCGGCCCTGCCCCAGACAGGAATCGGCATATCGCGTTGCAGAACCATGTTGTCGCCGAAGATGTGCGGCAGCGTAACTTCGGCAGAAGCGGGCAACGCCGAGAGCCCCACTCCGGTTATGACCAGGAGTAAGAGTCTCGAGGTGAGGCTCCGTAAAGAGAGAAGTTTCACGAGATGTTTCTCTAGGTGGGGTTTTGTGGCATAATTCCGGGATACATGACTTAATTCGTGTTCTGTTTCGGTTATGAGCCGCGTTTTTGGGGTTTGAGGACTCGACCTACCGTTTCCTCCAGACGACCAAGGAAAGTTTCGTGACCAATCTCACTAATCTTGCCGTGCCTCCAAAATAGCAGATTCCTCAAATCATATCAAGTTTCATAGTATCTGGAGTTTTCCTGGCCGTTTACTACCACTTATAGCAAAATCGTCTTGACCAAAGGATGCCTTCTGGTTTATCGAACCCCACCGCACGATAGTGCATTCCCACGCGCACCGACCAGAGTTGCTTTGCCTTGCCAACTTTTTTGAGTTGCAGTGACGGATGTTGCGGATCACTGTTGAGCAACCTGTGATTCTTGTCTGCCAACTCCCGCACCTCATTGGGCAGTTGGCGATAGCGTCGCCAGAAACACGGCAGAGTGAAGTGTTTCATAGAGGTTGTGCCAACCCCTGCTTGTACTCATCATTCGCTTCCCCGATCAGTGCATCGAGACGCCCTGCCGCCAAATCGTCATCGATCTGCTTATCCCACATCCGATCATGATGCTCTTGGAGCCACGCCATCAACTCGGCATAATCTTTCGCCGGGAGTTGAGTGATGGCGGACTCGATTTCCGCAATGCTCATTTCCGAAAGCTCCTTCTAATTCTGATGCCGAATCCCATCCAAACCGAGATTCAAGTCTACCACATTCACCTACAGACCAAAAAAACCAGAAACCGCGCACGGTTGCAATACCCCTTCGCGGATGAGGGGCGCCGCAACAAGCCGGGGTCCCTTGCACCCTCAATCGCCGGGCGGCGGCGGCACAGACAGATTGCGGCAGATCGAACGTGCCAGAAACTTCTTGATTTCGTTGTGCCGGGGAATGGCTTCCTTGCGACCGGTCTGCGGGTTGCTCCAGATAGAATGGCTGCCGCCTTCGCGAACCAGGACGCAACCATGTTCCTAAAGATGGCCGATCAATGCCCGGCGTTTCATGCCAGCACCAATTCCGCCGTTTCCGCCTGAGGATCGAGCCGGAAGACTTCTTCAAGTTCGGTTTCCAGCAGGAGTTGAATGGCTTCCTTGAGGTTGTCCAGACATTCTTCCTTCGTCTCTCCCTGGCCATTCGCGCCGGGAACCTCCAGACAAGTCGCCCAAAAACCGCCTTCGTCAGGCTCGCCATGATGAACGATGGCTGTGAATGTTTTCATGCCTCCAATGCCCCCGGGCGGCCAACGCCTATTCACTTGTGTGTCCGCGGAATTACCCCCGCCCCAAACCGGCATCGAACATGGCGGTCACCTCGACGGCGAAAGTTGGCAGGAGTACGGATGTGGCTGTTGTTCCGCGTGGAAATTCGCCGTGGACGCGATAGGCCGCCCCGTCGAGGACTAGCACGAGGATCGTCTCGGCCTTGGGATCGACAATCCAGTATTCCGCGATGCCCGCCTGGGCATACTCCCGACGTTTGGTGATCAGGTCCCTTTGCCGGTCTTCCACCTCCTCGCTGACGACTTCCACCGCGAGGTCGGCTCCCTCGGGCTGGCGGCGCGGATCGGGAATGCGCCCCGGATTGAGGAAGACAACGTCCGGATCGCGATACTTGCCGGCCCACAAGCGGATGGGCAGCGGCGCGAAAAACACTTCGCCGACCCCGAGTACGGTGTGCCCGCGTAGGGCCGCGACGCAAGCCTGTAGGAGGCGATAGAGATAGCCCGCGATCCTCTGATGCACGGGACTCGGCATGGGAAGCACCTCGATCTGGCCGTCCGAAAGCTCCACGAGCCGCCTGCTCCGCTGTTCCAGGGCCAGATATTCGTCTTCCGTCCATTGACCTTGCGGCGGGAAGAGCAAGGCGACCGCCCACGGCGGGGCGCCGGGCTCCGAAGGAGGCGGATGGAAGGCCGAAGGCGAGGATACA
>JANXQG010000221.1 GCA_025356915.1 Planctomycetota bacterium
AAACGCCGAAATCCAGCAGCGGCCGGCAATCATAAATGCCAGATTCGCCGTTAGTGAACGTGACCCGCAGGTGGTAGTCAGGCTCTGGTTTTACCTCTTTGACTCTGGGATCCATTTACCTCCCTCGCCAAGTTTGACGTAGAACGCATTTTTAATCGCAATGGGTTTCATGACAAGCCCGATTTGAAATTTGAGATTTCTCGTTGCGTCTCTACTTCTTCCCTGCTGCAAATACCTTCTGAAACTCCGCAATCGCGGCGTCAATCTCAGCGAACGTGGCGTCGTCCAGCTTCTTGGTTTCATTGAGTTTCTGGTAAAGGGTCTGCTTCTGTTCGCGAACAAATTGCAGAAATCCGCTCTCCCAGACATGCACTTCCTTGATGGGAACCTTGTCGAGATGCCCTCGCGTGCCGGCATAAATGCTTAGCACCTGGTCGATGATTGGCATGGGATTGTAAAGACCCTGCTTGAGCAGTTCCGTCATGCGGTAGCCGCGGTCCAGGCGGGATTGGGTGGCGGCGTCGACATCGGTTCCTAGTTGCGCAAAGGCTTCCAGTTCCCGGAAGGAGGCGAGGTCCAACCGCAGCCCGCCGGCCACCTTCTTCATGGCGGGCACCTGGGCGTTGCCACCCACGCGAGAAACAGAAATGCCGATGTTCATGGCCGGACGCTGCCCGGCAAAGAACAAGTCGGGCTGCAAGTAGATCTGTCCGTCCGTGATGGAGATCACGTTCGTCGGAATATAGGCCGAGACCTCGCCTTCGAGCGTCTCGACGATCGGCAGGGCGGTCAGCGACCCGCCCCCGAGTTCTTTGCTGAGCTTGGCGGCACGCTCCAAGAGGCGGCTGTGGGCGTAGAATACGTCGCCTGGGTAGGCCTCGCGGCCCGGCGGACGCCGCATCAAGAGCGAAATCTGCCGGTAGGCTACGGCCTGCTTGGACAAGTCGTCGTAAACGATCAAGGCGTCCTGGCCTTTGTACATGAAGTACTCAGCCATCGCACAGCCGGCGTAAGGGGCCACGTATTGCAGCGGGGCCGGATCGCTGGCGCCCGCCACGATCACGGTTGTGTAGTCCATTGCGCCGTGGCGGCGAAGCGTCTCGACCAGCGAGGCGACGTTCGACTCCTTCTGGCCGATGGCGACGTAGAAACATTTCACCCCAGAGTTCTTTTGGTTGATGATCGTGTCGACGCAGATGGCCGTCTTGCCGGTGCGGCGGTCGCCGATGATCAATTCGCGCTGGCCGCGGCCAATTGGCGTCATGGCGTCGATGGCCTTGATGCCCGTTTGCAGCGGTTGATTCACCGGCTGGCGTCCGGCCACGCCGGGGGCCATCCATTCGACAGGCCGCCGCTCGGAGGTGACCAATGGCGGGCCACCATCCAGCGGATTGCCGAGCG
This sequence comes from Planctomycetota bacterium, assembly GCA_025356915.1. GTDB lineage: Bacteria > Planctomycetota > Planctomycetia > Pirellulales > Thermoguttaceae > JANXQG01. Next base: position 1,402 of record JANXQG010000221.1, read on the forward strand.
GATCGAGCACGCGGCCCAGCACGGCCTCGCCCACGGGCACGCTGAGCAAGCGGCCGGTGCTACGAACCTCGTCGCCCTCTTCGATCTTCAGATAGTCGCCAAGGATGATGACGCCCACCGAATTCTCTTCAAGGTTGAATGCCTGGCCATAAATGTCGCCCGGAAACTGGACCATCTCGCCAGCCATGACGTTCGACAACCCATAGACGCGGGCGATGCCGTCGCCTATTTCGATCACGCGACCGACCTCACGGACGTCGATACGGGACTCGAACTGTTCAACTTCCTGCTGGATAACGGAAGCGATCTCGTCGGCTTTGAATCTCATGAACACTCCTATCAATCATCTGCTGGCGAATGGATTGCAATTGATTGGCGACGGAGCCGTCGTAGACGGTGTCGCCAATGCGAAGCTCGATCCCGCCGATCAATTTCGGATCGACGACGGTCTCTATAATCAGCCGCTGGCCTAGCGACTCGCTCAACATGGCGGTGATCTGCTCGATCTGTTGTTGATCGACCGCGGTGGCCGTAGTTACGCGGACGCGAACATTGCCCTGCATCTCTTCATGCAACTTTTGGGCCTCGCACCGGATCGCCCGCAGGCAATCGAGGCGACCGTGCCGCGATACGACCTTGAGGAAATTCAGCAGCAAGCGGGAAATTTGCGATGCGAAGACACTGTCGAGCAGGGCAGTCTTCTCCGCAGGGCTGACGATGAGCGAGGCGAGTACCATCTCGAGTTTGGGAAACTGGACAAACAGCTCGCCCACGATGGCGTCTAACTCTTCAAGCACCGCAACCGTTTGCCCCGCCTTCTCCGCCGCACCCAACAAGGCGCGAGCGTAGATCTCGCCGACCTTCTCCTGACCTACGTCAGGGGAAAGCCGAGCCGCATTTTGGGCATCGCGGGCAATGATGTCAGCCGATTCGGCCATGGGACGCCTTCACCTATCCGTGGGATTTTCCGTTGACCTTAACTTGCCGGGAAGTGGCGAACTCGGTCACCGCCTGCTCGATCAGCCGTCGGTGATCCACCGCTTTGAGTTGGGCACCGACAATCTTGCCGGCCAAATCAACGGCCAGGGTAGCACTACGATCGGCCAACTCCTTCAGGGCGGCCAAGGTGGCCGACTCGATCTGCTGCACGGCCCGCTGCCGCTCGATACCGGCTTCTTCGCGGGCTTTGTCCAACAGTTGTTGGCCGATCTTTTCTGAATCGCGTCGGCCCTGCTCAATCAGACTGCGAACCTCGTCTCGGGCGGTGGCGAGTTTCTTTTCATAATCGGCGAGAAGCTGCTTGGCTTCCTCGTTTTTTCGCTGGGCTTCAGCGATCTGGGCGGCAATCTCGTTTTCTCGCTTCTGCAAGCCGTCACAGATTGGCCCCCAGGCGGCTTTGTAGAGGATGGCCAACACCACAAGAAAAACCACGGCGGTCCAAATCGTCAGATCGCCACGGAAATTATACTCCCCGCCGGCGTTCACCGGATTCAGTGCATCCGCGCCTTCGCCGTGAGCGGTCCCCTTGGTCGCGTGATCCGCGGCCCCGCCAGCAGATTCCGCCCACGCGGGAGCGGCACTGCACACGAGCATCATCCACGTCAAGACTACCGCGGCAGTCAGTCGCGTCAACATGATCATTCCTCGATGTCTTAAAACGGAAGCGTGCCTGAAATACTCTTCCGGATTCTGCTCATCCCTTCATGCACACGATGAGTGCGAAGAAGGTTACGCCTTCAATGAGTGCCGCCGCGATAATCATGGCGGTTTGGATGTTACCAGCCACCTCGGGCTGCCGGGCCATGCTCTCCACGGCCGAAGCGGCGAGCTTGCCGATACCAAGGCCGGCACCGATGATCACAAGTCCCGCACCGGCCGCACCGCCGGCCAAAACCATGAAACCGGGGCTGGTAGCCGCCGGTGCCGCAGCGGCTCCTTCGCCTGCCTTCTTCTCTTGAGCGAAAGCTGGAATCGCCATCGCGGACACAACAAGAACCAACAACGCAATCTTCGCTAACTTGAACACGGAACTCATCTCCTCTGGAATGGTTTTTCCGACACGCAGCAATTCCGACCTAGTGCGGATGGACTGCCATGCCGATAAACAGTGCCGACAAAAACGTGAATATGTAAGCCTGTAAAAAGGCCACGAACAACTCCAATAAAGTAAGAGCGGCCGAGCCTAAAACACTCGCCGTGGTAATCCCTAGCCAGGCCAAAAAAAAGTAGTTCGCCGAGGTGGCAATAAATCCAAGAATGACCGCCAACACCAGATGCCCGGCAAACATGTTCGCCAAGAGACGAACC
>JANXQG010000224.1 GCA_025356915.1 Planctomycetota bacterium
CGTTCGTCTCGAAGGACGACTTCGATGTGCAGATCGGAGAAAAGCTTCTGAATATCTTCCAAACAGCCACGGGGCAAACCGATGTGATGGGTATGGTCTTCGGCACAGGCGATGATGCGAGGCTTGTCATAAGTCGGCAAACGCATTGCCTGTGCCTTGTAGAACTCAGGATTTTGAAATGCCGCGAGCCGGAGCAGTTGATTGCGGAGGCTTGGCGGCAATCGCTCCTTTGCAACGTAGATCTGGTTGCCGAGAGTCAGTTCAAGGCTCTTGGGCAATGGCCCGGTGATCAAATGGTCCTTCCTCTGACGCGAGGGTGGCATGGCCCAGGGTTCGGCATCTCCCTCATCGGGTAGGGCAATCCGCACACCGACAATACGTCCGCGCCTTTCGGCATCACGGACGATCTCCTCGATGCTGGAACGATCGATTTTGCGGATGCCTGATAGGAATGCCCATTGATCGGGATGAGGAAGACACTGCTCATTGAGGAATACGCTATTACCAAGTTCCCTCGGTTGTTTCTGGAGCGGCAAGGCGATCAGATTGCCAAAACCACCCTGGGGTAGTGTGTCTTGATTGGGGAAAAAACGGTCATACGAATCCAGACCGATATCTGGGCGACGTTCCATCGTCTCGGTCAGGATGTGCGAACCAAGTCTGCGTGCCAAAGCTGCGGGAATGGCCTCATGAAAGAATAACCAAACGTGCCCGCCGTTGCCGGAGCGAGATCGCTCCAGGGCAGCCGTCAAACTCATGCGGCGGCATGTCTCCAAGAAGGCTTCCACGTCATCCTGCCAATGCGACTTGTCAAAATCGGCTGCCAGGAAGAGACACGTTTCGTCTTGGAGCATCGGATAGATACCCATGACGAAATCATGGCCATCATCATCACGGCCCGCGAGGTGCCAGTGAATCACTTCGTCGGTGACGGGAAGAAAGTGTCGCTGCGGACATGCAGCACATTTGATTTTTGGCTTTTCGCACAAGCCTCGTGCCCATTCGTTGGCGCACGCGGGTTGATAGCCGGACTTGCCCGTCTTACGACTCTCGAAGCGACGCGGATAAACATCGTCTCGCCCGCGAAAGAGCGAGCGAAACAGGGTGATCTTGGCTTCGGGCGAGGAGCGATGACGGACTAGGTCATCTTTGATATCCATCCGGCATCCTCCTCGGAAACCTGCCAAGACAAAACCAAAATGCGATGTAGGTCAGGCCTTCTAGCCTGACTTGTGGTGCATTGTCAGGCTGGAAAGCCTGACCTACGTGGTGTGGTTTGAAAAAAACCCCGTGCTGAAGGGTTCAGCACGGGGCTCGAAATGTCTTCGCCAAGGAGGGGATTTCCAAAGGCAACCTTGTGGTTTTGAAATCCCCGAACGGTTTTTACTACCGCCACCAACAACTGCGGGGCCTGTCATTAAAGTCCAACCACCACCAGCCGTTGTCCCATTCCAGACTGACCTTGCGCCAGCCCAACGGAACCTGCGGATAAGGATAGAAGGGACCGATGTAGGGCCAGGCGGTCGGCGAGTATTGTTTGGGATAGGTCACCGCTGCATAATTCGGATATGCGGCATAGCTCGGCCAAGCGTAAGCCGGCATCGCCGGATGATCGTAACGTACCGGAGCCGGACCGCCCGCAGCTACGCCGGGGGCATACATCGGCAACGGAGCACCCTGCACACCAGTCGTTACTTCAGCCGGCAACTTTGCCGGGCCGGCAGCCAGAGGAGCAGGAACAGGCGGGATTGGCGGGGCCGGTACGGCCTGCATCATGACCACGGGTGTCGCGGTATGCGACTGATTGAAAAACGACGGCAGGGCTTGTGCACGATTGACTTCGGCCGCAGCCTTCTCGGTCGTGGCGCGTAACGGGTTGGGCACGGCAGTCACCGCAATAGTCTTGTTCACCGGGGGATTGGACGGGCTGGCCAGCTTGGCGCCGCCGATCGTCAACTCGTCGCGGATCACCTGATTGACGGCAACACCCTCCGTTGCAAGGACTAAGGCCACGGCCTTGTCTAACTGATCCTGATCGCGAACGTACCCTTGGAGCCAGACCGTTCCGTTCAGATAACGCACAGCGATCTTGTAATCGATCAACTGATTGCTGTCGCGCAAATGATCGCGAATTTGTTTCGCGGCTTCCTGGTTGGGGTTTTCGGCCCGAACCATCGCCGGCATCAGGCCGGTCGCCAAAGCGACCAGCGTAATCATGAAAAATTGTCGCATCTTTCCCTCCTTCGTATCGTTTCCTGCAAGTGAAGACAGCCCAACAGATACCGCACCCAAGGCAATGACAGGGGCGAGGCGCGCAAAGGACGTGCCAGGTTGGGAAAGCCAGCATCTCGCATCCCTTGGAGAACTGCAAAGTCCAACGCGAAGGGGTCAGGTCCATGTTTTCGGGCAAGGATCTCTGGTAAAGTTCATCCGTTCTCGCCGAAAAATGGACCGGACCCCGGACTTTGCAGTTCTCCTGATCGCCTCCCTTGGCAATGTCCGTTCGATCAGTGCCTGATTATAGTTTCGGTTTGCCGGTTGTGCGGGAAGGAAGAATTCTTTCAATTTTTCCGGAAGTGGCGGTTGTAGCGAAGCGGCTACAGGCAGGGTAATTTTCTTAAGATGTCTTCCAGCAACAGGTTACAGATTGTTTGACATTCAGTCCGCTGCTAACCCAGAATAATCCAGCCTATCGCGGGTGGCTGAAATCACAGGTTGCGGTTACGACCATCACCGCTAGGGTCGATGCCGACATGATCCACTGTTGTGGGGCATTCCACAGGTTCAGAACAGTCGTGAATGCCACAATCACAAGAAGTGCCATGAACATCCTCTGGAACAACTCCTGCCAGCGTCGGCCCTCGCTGATTCGAGCTAGGGCAGCACTAAGGAGTCCACAGACATGGACCGAGGAAATCACGCAAAGCTGACTGAATTCAACACCGCCGAACATCCGCTGAGCCTTCCATGGCTGAGTACCCGTCCAAAAACTACTTGTGGTGCAGGCATCTCCCCTGCACATTGCATCTGGGACGGCCGCACCACAAAAAGACGGAATAATTCTTGGACGGGTACTAGGGATTGAATTGAACACTCGTTTCTGCCGGAGATTTCCATCCTTGGTCATCCTCGACAGATGTGGCTCTTCTGGTTGTGGGTACGGAATGCGTATAATGGTCTACGTCTGCACCCAGAACCTGAAAAGCCACGGATGTGAAAGCGGGCGAACTATATCGAGAATCACTCTCCATGAAAAGGACGATTTTTTGGAATTTGGTAAAGGGGTATTCGGTAAGGAACGGCGAATCAATAAGAGGCTGTCCGAGAAGTTAACCCTTTTGCAGTAAGTACTTACAACGATGCTAGCACAGCTTGCACGCGAAATCGTGGCAGTTTCGGTAATCACGACAACCGCCATTATGTTTATAATTCGTTTTGCCAAAGCACTTTACGTTTTCGGATAGCCTCTTACTGAATGCTTCACATTGCGAAACCGCAAGCGGCTAACTCCTAACTCCTAACTCCTAACTCCTAACTCTTAACTCCTAACTCTTAACTCCTAACTCTTAACTCCTAACTCTTAACTCTTAACT
>JANXQG010000657.1 GCA_025356915.1 Planctomycetota bacterium
GGCGCGAAGGCCGACGCGGGTGTAGCGATTATCGAGGTCCGACCGGGAAGCCCCGCCGCCATGGCCGGCTTGGCCAAGGGGATGGTGATCACGCATGCCAACGGCAAGCCGATGAAATCGCCGGCCGATTTACAAAAGGCCCTCGCGGCTAAACCGCTGAGCAAAGGTATTCTTCTGATCGTCCGTACCGAGGACGGCAACCGCAGGGTGCTACTCCGCGTGGACGGGTAGCAGGTGGTGAACAGCAACATTTCCGTGAGTCCTCCCGGGCCTCGGGAATTTGAGCAACGCGAGCGGCGAAAACTCTTCTGCCGCAGCGACTCAGGTTCCCGGGGCCCCCTTTTTTCGCCTGCCTCTCTTGCCAGGAGAACTACAAAGTCCGGGGTCTGCCCTCTTTGCTGCCAGGCCAGCATCCGTTATGATAAAGTCGGTATGATACGGGGGTGGATAAATGCCGACGATCTTGCGAATAGGGCTCTATCAATTACCCGCGTTCCGTACCTAAAACCGGAAGAGCCAAATCAAATATGTTCACACCTAACAACGTCTACGAAGGCAGTTGCATCGAGGGGCTTCAACAAGTGGCTCCGGGCAGCGTCGATCTGGTTTTCGCCGATCCGCCGTTCAATATCGGATACAAGTACGACGTCTACCACGACGCGCGTGAGGCAGATGAGTATCTCGACTGGACGCAGAAATGGATCGGCGGCGTCAAGCGGGTGCTCAAGCCCAACGGCACGTTCTGGCTGGCGATCGGCGATGAATATGCGGCCGAGTTAAAATTGATCGCCCAGAGCAAATTCGGCTTCGTCTGCCGTAGCTGGGTGATTTGGTACTACACGTTTGGCGTGAATTGCGTTCGCGGATTTAGCCGCTCGCATACGCATCTCTTCCACTTCGTCCGCGACCCGACGGATTTCACCTTCAACGCCGACGATCCAGCCGTGCGGGTGCCCTCGGCGCGGCAGTTGGTCTATAACGATGCACGGGCGAACCCCAAAGGCCGGTTGCCGGACAATACCTGGGTTCTGCGTCCGCAAGACCTTTCCAGTGGCTTTCAACCCGATCACGACACCTGGCATTTTCCTCGCGTCGCCGGCACGTTCAAGGAGCGAGAAGGGTTCCATGGTTGCCAGATGCCGGAGCAGTTGCTGGGCCGGATTATCCGTTGTTGTTCCAATCCGACGAATATTGTGCTCGATCCTTTTGGCGGCAGTGGCACGACGTTCAGCGTGGCGAAGAAGCTGGGGCGGCGGTGGCTCGGATTCGAGCTATCCAAAGACTACGTCGAGCGGATTCAGGCCCGCTTGAAGCAGACCTCGGAGGGCGATCCGCTGGATGGCGCGGCCGACCCGGCGACCAGTGCCCCCGCAACCGCCGGGCGTCGCCGCCGGCCATGAACGGCTGTTCGTAAGCGTCCGATCTTCCACGGCATCGAACGAAGGTCTATAATTCGACGCGATGTCTATTCTCGAAAAATCCCCGCGCATCCTCCTGGTTCGCCTCAGTGCCATCGGTGACGCGATCCACGCCATGCCTGTCGCCTGCGCGCTGCGGGAGCATTTTCCCCATGCTTACCTGGCCTGGGCCGTCGAGCAACGCGCGGGTGAGCTGATCGAAGGCCACCCAGCGATCGACCAACGGATCGTGTTGCCGCGCGGTTGGCTCCGCTCGCCTACCCGCGTGTGGTGTTTGCGAAAGCAATTGAAAAAATTGGCTTTCGACACGGCGATCGACGCCCAGGGGCTAACCAAATCAGCCGTCGTCGCCTGGCTTTCGGGGGCAAAGCGGCGGATCGGCATGGGCGGACGCTGGGGGCGCGAGATCAGCCGCTGGCTGAATAATGAACTCGTCGATACCGACGGCCTCCATGCCATCGAGCGCGGGCTGAAACTGCTCGAACCGCTGGGCATCCAGTCGCCCGCCGTGCGTTTTGAGGTGCCTGCCGCCGCGGCCGATCAGAATGCGGCGAGGGAAATTATCCATGGCCTGGGGTTGGACGACGGTTTTGTCCTGATCGCATCGGGTGCCGGCTGGCCGTCGAAGCTTTGGCCGGTCGATCGCTATGCCGCCGTGGCCGCATACATGGGACTTCGCTGGAACCTCTCCTCGCTGCTGATCTGGGGAAACGACGCCGAGCGTACTCGGGCGGAACAAATCATCGCCGCCGCCGAGGGGCATGCTCGATTATGCCCAAAGATCACGCTCTTGCAGTTGGCCGGGGTTGCTCGGCTGGCCCACTTTGCGATCGGCTCCGACACCGGGCCATTACACCTAGCCGCGGCCGCCGGTACGCCCTGCATCGGCCTCTATGGTCCCTGGCCGGCCGACAAGCATGGTCCTTACGGCCCACAACACATCAACCTACAAAAGATGTGCATGGAAGGAACAACACACCAGCGGCGACATGCGCCTTCCCAATTCATGGAAGCCATCGACGTGGGGTTGGTATTTGAGGCGTGCGACCGTATGATGTCAAGGTGAACCCATGCGTCGTCGTATCCTTTCCGTCGTAGTACTACTGGCGTTTGCCGGGCTTATCTGGCTCGCCTCGCGGCCAGAACCGACAGGACCGACAGAGGGAATAACTCTCGACGGCCACCAAGTTGCGCGGACCAAGGATCCTCTGCGAGAATCCTTCCGTGTCGGCACGTTCAATATCCACGGCTGCACGGGCACCGATGGCCGTCGAGACATCGATCGCGTGGCCAATTGCCTGAAAGACTTCGACTTCGTGGCTCTCAATGAAGTCCATGGGCCACGGCTCTGGGAGAGCGATGACCAAGCTGCGTTGCTGGGCCGGCGACTGGGTGTGCCGTGGCTCTTTGCACCAGCCACGCGCGATTGGCATCATATCGATTTCGGCAACGGCCTGCTGACGTCCCTGCTGATAGAGTCCTGGCAGCGGATCCCGCTCACGGCCAGTAACGGTCGCGGTTATCGCAACGCCGTGCTCGTGCGATTGCGGCAGCACCAGCAGACAATCAGCCTGCTCTTGACCCACCTTGCCCGCAGTGACGACCTCACCCGCCGCCAGCAGCTTCGCCAAACCATCGACATCTATCTCGCACTTCCCGAGCCGGCGATCTTTCTCGGCGATCTCAACAGCGAGGCCGCCGAGCCAGAGATCGTCCGCCTGCTAGCCGCGCCGGGCGTGATCGACGCCGTGGGACAGAAGCTTGGCCCTCACGCCCCACCGCGAATTGATTTTGTCTTTGTCCGCGGCCTGCGGGTGCTGGATGCCGGTCTATGCGACGACGGGGCTTCGGATCATCCTCTGGCGTGGGCGGAAGTGACGACGCATTAGATTCTGTTCTGGGATAATGACGAGCATCAGAGACTCGATCGAAATGTAAGCACATCCCCAGCCAAACGATCAATCTCCGCCACCTCGGCACCTTCCGGCGTTTGATTCTCGGCCATGACATGTAGCCGCCGGCTCAACGCGGCTAGTTCGAGGTGCCGCGAGTCCGAGGGATGGAACTTCCGCAAGGGCAGATAATCCAAAATGCTAGGCGTGCCAAACCCCTTGCCGCCGGCCACGCTGTGCGAGGCAACGAGGCCATGAACGAGCGTGCTGTTCAGAATCGCACACAAGTAATGCGCCTCGTCGCCGCCCGAGCAGGCAATGAGGACACACGTCTCCTGGGGAATCACCGGCCGCAGGCCCAGCAGTGGATCGTCCAACGGCTCGACAACCGCCGCACGAATCTTTCGATCCATCCGCCGCCAAATCACTTTCGCCCCAGCTAGAGTGTAGGGCCCGACGTTGTACATCGAATAGAACGGCTGCCGATTTTGGTAACGGCGATAGGCAGCCCGAGAGGTCAAGAGCGGCTCAAATCGCTTCAAGTACTCGAAGCAGCGCGGGTAGTCGCGGCGAAAGCGTTCCTCGTCGATTCCCGTGCGCGTCCGTGGATCCTGGGCGAGAAGCAGATGCGCCGACGGCCGAGCCGACCAGCGATCGACGTCAATCCAGCGTACCAGCGGGTAGAGGAGGTCAGGCTCAATCTCGGCTTCGACCGGTTCCACGCGGTTTTTGGCCTTGCCGACGAGATTGCGAACCCGAACGCCGTTGGCCCCCCTGCCCTGCACCTGGAGCCAATAGACGGCGTTGGCCCCGCCGCTATTGGCACCAAGATGGGCCGTGTACTCCGCTCGGCCGACAAGCTGGCGCAGATCAACCGCGGACTCCTGCGACCAGACAATCCAAGGTGCCGTCAGACGCTCCGGGTCGATCGGCTGTGCGAGCAGTTCAGATTGCGAAAAGCACGCCCTCACCCCCTGCCCCTCTCCCGGAGGGAGACGGGAAACTTCGCTTTCCCAGGAGAACTGCGAAGTCCAACGCGAAGGGGTCAGGTCCATGTTTTCGGGCAGGGATCTCGGGTGAATTTCATACGTTCCCGCGGAAAAATGGACCAGACCCCGGACTTCGCAGTTCTCCTGTTCGCTCCCCCCCCCTGCCCTCTCTTCGCAAGCAGACCACTTCACGTACTTCACCGGATAAATCGTCGGCTCACCTTTTTGCAGTACGATAACACTCGTCCAATTGGCCGCATCACCGAACGGCCGCAGGTCAACTAGGTCATCCACGCGTAAGACCCGCAGTGGCGAGCCGTCTGATCCAATGCGAAAGCGGCGGAAGCCGTCCCCTGCCCCTTTACTCTGAAAGAGCGTCTGCGTGATCACCATGCCGAGCCTTCCTGCGGGCGCCAGATAGCGATCGGCGGCCGCATAGAGAACGAGCATCGACAGATCCTTCTTGCCGCCGCCATGCCGTGCCTCATTGCCGGAAAGCGAGAAAAGGCCGTAGTGCTGCCAATGCGACTTCGTGGCCTCTCGATAATCGCTGGGCAGGTTGTCCCAGGCAATCCAGGGCGGATTGCCGACGACGAAATCAAACGTGGCTTCGTCCGGCCGTTGATCGAGGATTGCATCGCGAGCAAACACCGGCACTTCGATGGGCAGATCCGGCCCCAGGAGATCCGCGATCGCCAAAAGGTAGTTCGCTCGCGCCGAGGCCACGGCAAGCGGATGCAAGTCGAAGCCAACGATTGGAAGTGCCAAAGTACTTTGGCGCCAACGCTTTAGCGCGGCCAATAAGAACGTCCCGGAACCGCAGGTGGGGTCGAGCAGGCGAGCGCCGGCTTGTCCGTGGTAACCAACCTCATCGAGTACGTGCTCCGCCAACCAATTGGGCGTGTAGTATTCGCCCAGGGCATGTCGCACGGCACGGGGAAAAAGCGATTCGTAGAGCGGCTTGAGGAGATCGCCGCCGCTGGCCGCATAAACCATGGTCGCCATCGGATCGTAGCGGCCAATACGCTCTGTGGCTTGAACGATCGCCAACTCCAATGCCGGCGACCAAGCCGAGACCGTCCAGCCGAACGGTTCGCCACGCCATGGATCGGTCACCCCTAGAGCAGAGAACCCTTCGCCGCTTTCGATCGATTCGATCACCGTATGAACGTAACCGAGCCGCCCTAGATCATCCCCGGTCAGAGGTGACTGCCTTCCCCGCGCAACTGCGACGACGTGCCCCACGAACAGCTTCACCAGGAGTACGTACCACGATTGCAGCGCGAACAACACGATCTCCGGCCGCGCCGGGTTGTACTCGACGCCATAGTGCCTAGCCAACCGATCCAAACGAGCCTTGGGCCGCGGCCAATCCTGGCCACAGGTCTTGCGGAAGAGGCTCGTCCACTGTTCCAAGGATGTTTGTACCGCGTGGATGGAAGCCCGCGAGATCGCCTCAGCCAGGGCGCGAACACCCTCTTGCGTGGGATTCGCTTTACCACCAAGGTCGTCAACGATTCCACGAGCCAATCTTCCTGTCTTCAATTGTCAATTCTCAATTTACAATCCTCCCTCACCCTGCAAACATCTCCGCCAAAGCCGCCAAAACCGCGCTCTGAACCGAGGATCCGATCCGCCCCAAACGCTTCACCAGTCGGACCTTATCGACCGTCCGCAACTGGTCGAGCACAATCTGGTCCTGCTTCCCCTGAAAGCGGCATGTCACTCGGGTTGGATAGTCACGGCCCTTGGTCGTCATCGGGGCGACGATCACCGTGGCGAGGTGTCGGTTGGACTCGTCGGGCGAGACGATCAGGCAGGGCCGAATTTTTTTGATTTCGCTCCCCAGCGTTGGATCCAGAGCGACCAAATAAACGTCAAATCGGTTCACTACCACTCCCACTCCTGATCGTCCCAGGTGGAAGCGGGAAACTCCGCGACCGGTTGGTCGTCCCTGCGTTCGTGCATGGCGCGAAACCGCTCCTCCCAACCTTGGCGAGGACGGCGAGCCGAGCGGATGACGAGCTGATTGGCTTCCATGCCCAACTCGACTTCCCCCCCCAGATCGAGTTGTTCAATCCAAACCTTGGGAATCCGCACACCGCGGGAGTTCCCAATGCGAACCAGCTTCGACTTTACGACATTCCCCATCCTCTTACCTCACTCGGCTTTGGTACGATGTAATTACATTGTAGCTCTTCCGGAGACGCGGTCAAGACGCGTTCGAGTCGTTTCGCCTTCCACTATCTCCCCTTTCTTTCTCTTCGAGAGCAGGAATTTTGACCACGGATGACACCGATAGCACGGAAAGACAGAATATCCACGGAAACCGCAAGCGGCCAGCACAAAACTTAAATTAACCACAGAGGTCACAGAGAAAAACAGATAGGTTTCGGCATTTGCATCCTATTTTATCCGCAAGAGAGCGCAAAAGATCATTTCTTTCGCGTTCCCTGCGTTCTTTCGCGGATAATTAAAATCGCGAAGCCGCAAGCGGCCAGCATCAAATCCTCCTCCTCCCTTTCTCCCTTTCCTTTATCTTTCTGCTCCTCCCGTTTCGTGTTTTTCGTTTCTTTCGTGGGCCGATCTCCTTCTTGACCTCGCCGCTTGCGGTTTCGCAGGTATTTGCGAACTCGCCGATCAATCCAGTTCCCGAGCCGAGCAGCTTGGCTCTCTTGGTCGCTGGACTGGTGGTTGGGTTCGGAGTTTGGAGGAGGAAGAAGAAGAAGTAGGAATTGCA
>JANXQG010000273.1 GCA_025356915.1 Planctomycetota bacterium
TACTCACCACCGCCATGGTATCCGCCACCGCCGCCGCTGTAGCCACCGCCATGGTATCCGCCACCGCCGCCGCCGTAGCCGCCGCCATGGTATCCACCGCCACCGCCGCCATGGAAACCGCCGCCGCCGCCGCGTCCAGCCATGACGGGACAGGCGGCGCACAGAGCGATCAACAACGATGCCAAAAGTTGTTTTGAGTTGATGTTCATTTGGATTCTCCTGCCGATCTTTTGCTGGTGCCGTTCGCCGCTTGGGGCATGGGCGGTTTTCGCACGATGGTAATCTTATCGAGGTTCTGCTCCGTTTTGTCGCCGATTACGCGATCGCGGGATTGCCATGTCGCGCGATCCTTGGTTACGCGGGTGATCGTGTTCGTCGCGGAAGCCGCAAGTCCGTCGGCCGTGACTCCAGTCATCTTGATCAGCCATTGATTGCCCGTGCGTGTCCAAACGCCCTCGGAAAAGCCGCCCGCCGCGTCGAACACCCACGAGTGCAGCTTCTTCGCCTGTGGATCCCAACCGATGCGCTGCGTGCCGGTTGTGACCGGCCGACCATGGACCTGCACGGCGAAGTGGCTCATGATGGCGTCGTGTTTTGCATCCCACCGGTACGAAGTAATGACCAAAGCATCCGGACTTTCATCGACCCATTCGCCGATCAGCCATTCCAATTGGCGAAGTTCTTCCGCCGGCAAGGCGGCCTCGTCGGCAAAATCGCGGGCACTGGCCATCTGCCACTTGCCATCCTGCTTGACCTGCACGACCATGTACCGGCTGCGTTCGATTTGTTGATCGCTCTCCTCGGTCACGGTCGTCAAGCCGTCTTCGATCGCCAGCGTTGGGCCGATGAAACGAATCGACTGAACGACAACCTGAATCCGCGCCTTGGGGTGTTCCTGAAAGATCGCGGCAAACTCGCGTTCGATGGCCTCGCGGCCTTGGAAGCTCTTTCCGGTCTCGCTGACGATCTCGCCGGTCGAAACAAAAAGGGCCGCCAAGCTTTTGGCGTTTTTGGAGTTGTACGCCTGCAAAAAGGCGTCGGCCACATCGCGAATCGCCTTCTCATCCTCCTGACGAGCTTGTTCCGTCGGGCGTGCGTCGATCGCAATCCCCGGTGTGGCGGGCTGTCGTTCCGGCGCGGCTTTCTGCTGCGCGGTCGCCGTCCGCAATGCCAAGGCCGCCGCTAGAATGCCGGCCAAAATGAGCGTCTTACGCATGTGGAAAACCTTTCCTGCAAGTACTACGTGGAAGTTGCGAGACTGCCCCCGCATGACGATCATGCCTCGACAGACAAACAACTCTAGGTCAAAAAACGCGCACATTATTCCGATCGCCAAATCGCGGAATCCGTGAGCTAGACTAAGTTAAGCCCAAGGGTGGGCTGCGCGGTGGTGTTCTGTACCCTAAGCCTGCCGGCCTCGTTTCCTAAAACAAGGGGAAAGTTAGGTCGAAATCGAAGTTCGTGCGAGTGTTGTGTCTGCTGTTCGTGGTTGCTGTTACCGCGGCCTCGTCTTACGCCTGCACCAGTTTCAGGGTAAAGACCAAGGAGGGATACGTATTTTATGGGCGGACGCTGGAAGGCCAGTCCTTCGCTTCCAGTATCTCCGTCGTGTCGAAAGGGACCGAAGGGGAACTCCTTGGTCATCGAGCATGTCGAGGGAGAATTGAAGGTTTATGACAATCCGATCGGCGTGATGACGAACTCGCCGACGTTCGACTGGCATCTTACGAACCTCCGCAACTACGTGAGCCTTTCACCGAACAACCCTCGACCGGTCACCGTAGAGGGCGTCAAGGGAACCGGGTTCGGTCAGGGCGGCGGGATGCTAGGGCTTCCCGGCGACTACTCGCCGCCGTCGAGGTTTGTCAGGACGGTGGCAAAAGGCATTATGACGATCAGCATTGACCAGCCTCCGGTTTACAAAGACGTGACGAACACCGCCAAGCCCTACACACTCCCTAAAGAAGTCTACCCGGAAGGAAAGCCGTAGAGGTCACCACAACTTTTCCATGAGAAAGGGCGAGGCCGACGAGGCATTGCAACTGGGCTTGCGGTGACAGCGGGTTGTAGGGTAAGTGGAGCGAACCGCCCGGCAAATGGTGGGTTGCGCACGAAGTCTAGGGTACGATTGCGCGGATCGTCCTACTTCCCTAGTGCCTGCGCCAGGTCGGCAATCAAATCTTCTGTATTCTCAATGCCGCACGAGAGGCGGATCATGTTGTCGGGAATGCTCAAGGCAAGCCGCTGCTCCGGCGTGAACTCGTAATAGCTCAGGATCAACGGCTGCTCGACCAGCGACTCAACACCGCCGAGGCTCGCGGCAATCTGCGGCAGGCGAAGGGCATCGACCACGCGGGCCGTCTGCTGCCAATCGGCATCTTTCACGGTGAACGTAACCACGCCGCCGCAGCCGCGCATCGTCCGCCGGGCGATTTCGTAGTTCGGATGTCCCGGCAATCCGGGGTAATAAACTCGCTCGACCCGCGGGTGAGCGGCCAGAAACTCGGCCAAGGCCTGGCCGTTGGCGTTATGCCGCTGCATGCGCAGCTCAAAGGTCTTCAGGCCGCGAAGCAGCAGGTATTCAGCGTGTGGGGCGTTGGTCATTCCGGCATAGCCGCGGAATTTTCGCAGTGGCTCAATCTTCTCCTGCGAAGCGGCGATGGAGCCGGCCAGCAGGTCGTTGTGCCCTGCCAGATACTTCGTACAGGAATGCAGCACGTAGTCGATGCCATACTCGATCGGCCGGACGTTGTAAGGCGTCGCCAGCGTGGCGTCGACGGCGGTCTCGATGCCGTGCTTCCGGCCCAAGGCGGCGAACTGCTCCAGGTCGATGACGCTCAAATGAGGATTGGTGGGCGACTCGCAGAACAGCAGACGCGTGGCTGGCGAAAGGGCTGCTTTCAATTGGTCGAAATCGCCGGTCGGCACGAACCGAGTGATGATACCGAAGCGGCTGAGTTCGTTCTCGCAGAACTCGCGAGTTCGCTGATAAAGTTCATCGAACATCACCAATTCGTCGCCGACACTCAGCTTGGCTAGCAGTAACCCCGACACGGCTGCCATGCCGGTCGCATAGAGGACGGCCGCCTCGGCCCCTTCGAGAATGGCCAGCTTGCGTTCGACCGTTTTTTCGGTCGGGTTGCCATAGCGGGCATATTCCTCGCGGGGTTGCTTTTGGACAATGAAGTCGATCAGGGCCTGGGTATCAGAAAAGGCGTAGGTCGAGGCGCAAAAGATCGGTTCGGCCACCGCCCCGCGAGGTTTTGGCTCCTGATCCTCGCCCGCATGGACGGCCAGGGTCGACCAGTGCGAATTGGGGCTTGTACGGTGTGGTGGTGTTTGGGAGGATGTCATGCCATGCATTCCTGTCGACAAAGGTTGTCCATCTTACACCGGATTGGGCATGCCTCCAAGGTCTCCATCGGGTGAATTCCATGGTATAATCGTCGAACGATGCAGGCAAGATGCCTGCGCAGGAACGCAACAAAAAGTCATCCCATGCCGCCCTCCTCTGCCTACCGACCGCCCCACTGGCTGCTTCGCCGGACGGATCAGGTAACGGTGGCGATCTTGATCGGATCCGGGCTATTTTCGGTGATTGGCTGGTGGATTTATCACGGCGGAGCAAGCGGGCGGACGGTAGAAATCCAGCAGGCTGAACAGCGGACAGCCTGCTTCCAAGTCGATATCAACAAGGCCGATTGGCCGGAGCTAGCCAACTTGCCGGGCATTGGGCGGAAATTGGCCGAGCGGATCGTGCAATCGCGAGTACAAAACGGCCCTTTTACCGATCTTGAAGACTTGCGTCGTGTCCGCGGCATTGGCGTTCGCACCCTGGAGACGCTTCGCCCCCACCTGCGGCCGATGCCCCAACGGGAGGCCGTGACAGGAAGGTAGACGTGTACGTTAGGCTTTCCAGCCTGACCTATTCCGACCTGTCAGGTTGGAAAGCCTGACGTACGACACCCGCTATTATTGGGGGGGGGAAGCACTGAAATTTACGATCCGATTTCCCTTTCGGGAATAAACAGACTGTAGGCGGGCGAATCAATCTAGGGAGGGAACCTTACTAACCAGCAAGGTTTATGTTGCTTTCCACGGTCTCGCCGCTTGACATTCCGGCGTGGGCGTAGGATGATAGGTGAGTTGGGTTTGTACTCTTTTTCCGCGGCTCAGGAACATTTTGCACGCTGCAATTTTATCGCGCACGCGGGAGGTATACTTACTGGCGGTCATCACAGCCTACCCGACCGCAGTCACCATAGCCTACCTGTTACCGGTCATCACAAGGGAGATTTGCAATGTATTTAGCTCGGCGCTTGGCGCACAGTCGGTTTGGACGGGGTTTGGTCATCTTCGTCGCAGTCTTAATATTGGTCAATTGCGCCACGATCGCTTTCGCCCAGGAGGGCGGTGCCGAGAAAACTGGTGCCCAGCAGCAAAGTTGGTTTGCGTGGTTTATCGAGTGTTCCGGCCTAATTGGTCTGATCATTTTGATCTGCTCTGTCTACTTTGTTGCCTTAGTGGCGAGAATGTTCGTCGATTTGAGAATGCAGACCGCCATGCCCCCGGAGGTTATCGCCCAATGCGAAGCAATGCTCGAACAGCGTGATTTCAAAGGCATTTTTAACGTGGTGAAGGAAGACGACTCCTTCTTCAGCCGCGTGCTGGTGACCGGCATTACCGAACTGCCCAACGGTTTGAGCGAAGCCCGAGAAGCCATGGAGCGGATCGGTGAAATGCTCACCACCGACATGGAGAAGAAGATCAGCCCAATGGCGGTACTCGGAACGCTAGGCCCCATGATCGGTCTGCTGGGAACGCTCTCTGGAATGATCAGCAGCTTTGGCGAAATTGCCCGTAGCGCTGGCCAAACGATCAAGTCGGATCGCGTGGCCAAGGGTATTTCAGAAGCCCTCCTGCTGACGTTTGAAGGCGTGGCCCTCTCCTTGCCGGCAATCGCGTTCTTCTCGTTCTTCCGCAACCGTGCGATGGCGATCTCCGTAACCACAATGACCCGTGCCGACGAATTTCTCCGCCACTTCGCCCAGGCTGCTCGCAAGCCGGGGGGCGGCGCGGCAGCCCCGGCGGCAAGGGCCAAGGCATAACGCAGGCAAGATGCCTACGCTAGGATGGAATATCGCAGGCAGGATGCCCACGCTACAAAGGGGAGAATAATCACCGATGTCTGGTTCCGTTCCGGGTGGCGGCGTAAAGTCCGAACCTAATTTAACTCCAATCCTGGACATGGTTTTCCAGTTGATTACCTTCTTCATGCTGGTGATCAATTTCAAGTCGGCCGAACTCGACTTGTCACTACAGTTGCCGGTCCTTGGATCGGCGAAACCGCTGCCTGAAGGCGCAAACCTCAAGCTCCTTGTACTCAACGTCCAGATTTGCACCAAGTGCCCTCACAGCGGCTGCGATGCCTTCGCCACACTGCGACGCGTCACCGACGCAGATACCAAGAAGGTCAAGAGTTACCAGTTGGTATGCGAGCGTGGACATGAAACGGATCATCCACAAGGCGCCATCACCAACGGCAAGACCTGTCTGACCGTTTACGGGCGTTTGCTCTGCAAAGAAAGCCGCAGTAAAGACTTTCCCAGCATTGAAGAGTATCTGAGGTCGGAGGCCGATTTGAGCCTCATGTCGGCAACCCCGCCCCTGACTCGCGACGAAGTCATCAAGGAGGGAAAAGAGCTAATGGACACGGTGGTGATTCGCGCCGACACCGGCTGCCGTTTTGGAGCGGTTAACTTCGTCATTGTAGAGTGCCAGAAGCAAGGGTATCGTAGATTTGCCTTAAAGACCGGTCAGGTCGAGATTAAAACCGGTTCTTGATTGGAACCTTGTCCTTACGATCAAAACCAATATGAGTAAGCGTCATTCAGCGGAAGATGTAGAACTCAACGTGACCGCCATGCTGGACATGGCGTTCCAGTTGTTGGCGTTCTTTATCCTCACCTTCAGGCCGCCTCCGGGCGAGGCCCAGATTTTCCTGAAACTGCCTCCCGCGCAGCCCGTCGCGGGCATGACGGGTACCGAAAGAGCTGGCTCCGACGAATCCAAAGACCCCAAGGACGTCAAGACGACCAAGTCGGTGGTCGTAAACCTGCTGGACCGTGATAGTGGGTCGGTTACCGACGTTCAGATAGGCATTCCCAGCGTGTCCATGAAGCCTGTCCCGTACAACGATCTAGAAAAAGAGCTTCGGGTTTACTTCAAGGCCAAAGAAGACAATGAGGCTGGCCAAAAGAGTGGTCAAGGTGATTATGAGCAGGTGGTGATCAATGCCTCGCCCACGTTGCGTTGGGAGGAGGTCATGAAAGTTGTCGATATGTGTACCAAGTTCACTGCGGGCAAAGGTGATAAGCTCCCCGCCGTGAGCCTTTCGGCGGCAGGACCCGATCCGGGCGGTTGAGGGTGAGTGTTGTCGGAAACGGAGTGGCAAAATACCATGCGACAAACAGTGAAGGAGCGACGAAAGCAGCTTCATCGCGGCATGCCCATGCCCCGGTTGCTTACCTTGGTCATCATGCTGGCCATCCTAGGGATGATTTTCTCCCGGCTGCGTGATCCGAGTACCTGGAGTTGGTTTGCGCGAGATAATGACGACAATCCGGTCGTTACTGAGAACGAGCTGGCTGGCGGTAAAAACCCTGTCGTTGCAGTGAGCGAGCCGGCCGGCGGTGGGAATCCGCTCAAAACTCAACTGGCTGTGGCGGCACCTTCCGCAGAGCAAGCGGCTCCCCCCGCTGCCGGCAATACTGCCGCGACGAAGGAATCCTCGGCTCTTCCGCCGGAATTGACTCCCACGGGGCCAACCGATCTCGATCTGATGGAGCAAGAGGATATTAAGACCGCCATTTCGGTAATCAGCGACGGCAACCTGGAGATGACCAACCTCGATATGCCGGCCTATTTCCGAATTCTGAGTTGGGTTGACAACCAGCCGACGCAGCTCTTGCAAAAGCGGGCAAAAAAAGATGTCTTCTATAACGACTTCCGTAAAACGCCCGAATCAATGCGTTTGCAAATCGTCGAATTGAAATTGAATGTGCGGCAGATCGTCCGCCTTACCAAGCCCCCCAAGGACGGCGTTACCGAACCGATAAAAACTCCTGGCGGCAAAGAGATCTACGAGATTCGTGGATTTACCCAAGAGAGTGGTTCCAACCTCTATTTCGCAATCGTAACCGATCTCCCCAAAGGCATGCCCATCGGCATATCGATCAACGAAGACGTCAAATTAGTAGGGTATTTCTTTAAGCTCCAGGGGTATTTTTCGCAACAGCAACAGTTAGACGCCGAACGGACCGGAAAAAAGCCCGTCACGTTGAAGGCACCTGTAATCCTCGGGCGGGTGATTTGGATCGCCTCATCCTCAGTGGCGGAAACTCAGAAGCCCCCCTTCTGGCTATTGGTTTCGATCGGCTCCGTGGCC
>JANXQG010000338.1 GCA_025356915.1 Planctomycetota bacterium
TACATCGTCGAGGGGCCAACGAAGGCGCTGTGCCTCCAAGATATCGGCTTGAACTCCATCGGCCTTGGGGGGATTAGCACGACCCTCACGAAGGACCACACGCTCAATGATTCGTGGAAAGCGGTGGCCATCCATCGGCGTGGCGTCGTCATCCACGTCATGCTCGACAAGAGCAATCTCAATGACCATTACTCGGCGGCCGATTTCGTGGCCAACTCCGGCATTTCAGTGCTCATCGACGGAAAGCACCCAATCGCGCATAATAAGATCATAATCATCGACGGCGAGACGGTCGTCACCGGTTCGTTCAACTTCACCAACCAGGCAGAAGAACATAACGCCGAGAACCTGCTGGTAATTCACGACCGCAGCTTGGCCGAGCGCTACCTGGCGAATTGGCACGATCACGAAGCCCATAGCGAACCCTACACCGGCCGGGGCAAGGGGGCCGAGCGACCGGCGAACGATCGGGATCACCGCCCGAAAAAGAAGTTAGGCATCTTGGAAAACTAACGCCTTCGTAGAACGGTTTTTAATCTGTTGGAACGGAATGAATTCCGTTTTACTTTCAAAAAAAACATCACATGGATCTGCTCTCCTCCGAAACTGCACGCTGGATGATCGCCGTCTGGTTCCTTTTCGTGGGTGGGTGCGTGGGCAGTTTTTTGAACGTGGTTGTCTATCGATTGCCGGCCGGTATGAGCATCTCCTGGCCCGGCTCGCACTGTCCACGATGCAATCATGCAATCCGCGCGTATGACAATATTCCTGTGCTGGCCTGGCTCTGGCTGCGGGGACGTTGCCGCGACTGCCGCGAGCGGATTTCATTTCGCTATCCGCTGGTTGAAGCCGTTGTGGCAGTACTCTTTCTGTTGCTGCTCGTTGTCGAAGTTTTTCACGGTGGGCAAAATCTGCCCGTCCGTATGCCGCAAGGGCAACACCCGTATCCACTCACGCAAACCGTGTGCATCTGTCTCGTACACCTAAGCCTGCTTTGCACGCTCATTTCTGCTGGGTTGATTCGCTGGGACGGTAAACGACCGCTGCGATGGCTGTTCGTCCCGCTGCTGTTAGTCGGCCTCCTCGCGCCGCCGATCTGGCCCTGGTTGCATCCATGGCCGGCTGGGCCGGGCGTGGCAGAAAGCCCCTGGGGTGGCATGGTCGATAGCCTGTTGGGCCTCGGAACCGCGTTATTCTTGGGCCGAATTGCCGAGTGGTTGGGCGAGCGTTTCTCCGCGATTGGCAAGCCCGGAAATCAAATCTTGGGCGAGGCCCTGGTGATCGGCGTCGTGCTCGGTTGGCAGGCCGTCTTGGTACTCGTGCCGCTGGCGATGTTGCTGGAAGAACTGTCGCGCATTGCAGCACTGCGTTGGAGATTGGCGCGACGCTTCGTGGCGGCGGTCTGGATGGCTCCCTTGGCACTGTTTTGGATTTTGAATTGGGCTCGACTTGCGGCAGCACTAACTGTTGAGTAGGAAATATGGTGTGGCTTGCTCGCGTCCCACCTTACGGCTTCTCGACCAAATACTATCCCTGGAGAATACTTAACATGACTCAGCCCAACGATCCGCAAAACCTCTCGAACAAGATCACTCAATGGCCCAGCTATCGACTGGCCTATGAGGACATCGAGTTTTTGAACAGCCCTCGACTGCGAGCAGCGCGGATGGAACTGGAGTTCCTCAAGCCGGAACTGACGCTGGATGACCACGGCATCGATAACACGATCGTGGTTTTCGGCAGCACGCGGATCGTTGAACCGGCCAAGGCCCGTTGCGGACTGGAGGAGGCCCAGCAACGGTTGACCCAACAGCCCGGCGACGCATTGTGTCAACGGGCCGTGGCCCAGGCCGAGCGGATCGTTGCCAAGAGCCAGTACTACGACATCGCTCGCGAGTTCGCCCAACGAGTATCCCAGAACGTCTATGCCGATGGCAAACCCCACTTCACCGTGATGACTGGCGGCGGGCCGGGGATCATGGAAGCCGCTAATCGCGGTGCGCACGACGTCGGTGCCAAGTCGGTCGGCCTAAACATCGCCCTGCCGATGGAGCAAGAGCCGAACCACTTCATCACGCCCGAGCTTTGTTTTCAGTTCCGCTATTTTGCCATTCGCAAGTTCCATTTTGTTCTGCGCGCGGTGGCCTTGGTCGTTTTTCCTGGCGGTTTCGGTACGATCGACGAGTTGTTTGAAGTGCTCACGCTCCGCCAAACAGGCCGCATGCAGCACATTCCGGTGATCTTGGTTGGCCGGGAATACTGGAACCGGGCCATCGACTTTGCGTTTCTCGCTGACGAAGGTGTAATTACTGACGACGACCTAAAGCTCTTCGAGTTCGCGGACACAGCCGAGGCAGCCTGGAAGATCATCCGCGAGTTCCATCTTTTGTAGGTCGTCCGGAAGAGCCAATTTCGTGGACTTCCCTCACGCCCCCGGCGTGTCCAGATAGGGGTCTTGCCCCATCTGCTGCTGCATCTTTTTGCGTTCTTTCTCAAAATACATCAAGGCTCGGCGTTGACGGAAGTGGCGGCGTTCGATCCGCCGTTGAGCGCGGCGGAAGAGATAGCTCAGGTAATCGAGCGACGTGACTGCCTTCTTGCCATAGGCCTCGAGCCGGTCGCTTTTTTTGGGTCCCAGACCGGCTAAGAGCAGATCGTCGTCCAAGGCTAGGTACTGGCGGAACGTGCCGGGGTCGCCCTGGCGGCCGCAGCGGCCAATGAGCTGGCGGTCGATGCGTGCCGCGTCGTGCATTTCCGTAAGAATGACGTGCAGGCCGCCGATTTCAGCCACGCCCTCGCCAAGCTTGATGTCGGTTCCACGGCCAGCCATGTTCGTCGAGACGGTGACTCTGCCCTGAGTACCGGCTTGGGCCACGATTTCGGCTTCGGCGGCGATATGATTGGCATTGAGTATTTGGTGTTGGATGCCGCGTTCGGTCAATATGCGGGAAAGGATCTCGGATTTATCGATCGATCGCGTGCCGATCAGCATGGGTCGGCCCAGTTTGTGAAGCTGGCAGATTTCTTCCACGACAGCCTTCCACTTGGTCTCTTCCGTGCCAAAAACCTGCGTGCGAAGCCGCTGCCGAATGGCTGGCCGGTTTGTGGGAATGGGGACTACGCGACAGCGATAGATCCGCCGCAACTCGGCCGCGGAGTCGATCGCCGTGCCGGTCATTCCAGCCAGCTTTTCGTAGCGGAGAAAAAAGTCTTGGATCGTGACCCGTGCGGCCTGACCCGTGGCCACGGTAACCTCGACGCCTTGCATGGCCTCGACCGCCTGATGCAAGCCCTCTCGCCACTTGCGGCCCTCGGCCAGGCGACCGGTGAATTCATCAACGATTACAATTTCGCCGTCGCGGACGACGTACTGCCGGTCCAGCTTGTACTCACGTTGGACAAGGATCGACCGCTCGATGAAACGATAGATATTGACCATGCCCATGGTGTCGAGTTCCGGCGGCTTGTCGAGCGTGCGGGTCTTTAGCCGGCCTTCAAAGGTCAGTTCGACCGTCTTCTTCTCGTGGTCGAACTCATAGTCTTCCTCGTCGATGAACTGGCTGGCAACCGCCGCGCTCCACCGATAGCACTCCAATTCCAGCTTCTGCTCTTCGGTTGGCAGGGCACTGATAATCAATGGCGTACGGGCTTCGTCGATCAGAATACTGTCGGCCTCGTCGACCAGCGCGAAGTAGGCGGCTCCTTGCACGGGCTTTTCGCTCGATTCGCTGCCATGGCCGAGCATTCCGCCCAAGAGATCACTCTGGCCTTCGGATATCCGCCGCAGTAGGAGGCGATCGCGGAGGAAATCGAAGCCGAACTCCTTGGCCGTGCCGTAGGTCACGTCGCACTGGTATGCCTTGCGGCGATCGTCCTGCGACATCTGCGTCTCGACCACGCCCACCGTCATGCCCAAGGCGCGATAGATGGGGGCCATCCAGTCGGCGTCGCGACGAGCGAGGTAGTCATTCACCGTGGCCAAGTGGCAGCCTTTGCCGACCAGGGCATAAAGATACATGGGCAGTGTGGCGGCCAAGGTCTTCCCTTCGCCGGTCTGCATCTCGGCGATTGACTTGCGGAACATGGCGATGCCGCCCAAGAGCTGCACGTCGAAGTGCCGCATATTGATGGTTCGTCGACCGGCCTCGCGGACCAAAGCGTAGGCCTCGACCAGTAGCTTGGAAAGCGGCTCGCCACTTTTTGCCCGATAACGCAGTGACAGGCTGCGCTTCCGAAGCTGCTCATCGTTGAGTTTGAGCAGCTCCGGTTCCAGTTCGCCAATCCTAGGCACAAGCTTCGCCCAATTCGCCAGCCGCCAGCGGTTTGCCACGCTGGAAAGCGACGACAGCGGAGATCCCAAAAAATCGAAAAGGCTGCTCACTAGGGTCGATTATCGTAGTTGTATCCACCGGGCGGAAAGAGGCCTGGCGTTGCACTGGCCGGTGGCGAACTGGCTGGGGGCAAAACGGCTGGGGGCGACAAGGGTGCTGGAACCGCAGGTACGGATGGGCCGAGACCGGATCCCATCGGCACCGCACCACCAGTCGAGGGGGTGTAACTGCCCGGCGTCATCGGCGACACGGGATACCTATCGGCCGGCACCGATCCCGGCATTGTTGCCGGCGGTGACAAACCAGGGTTGGAATATCCCGAGGGAGGCGCAATGCCCTGCGTGGGTTTGTCCGATGGCGGTGAGGTAAGGGGCGGTGAGGTAAGGGGCGGTGCTCCATAGCCGTAGGGAACCCCACTTCCTCCTGATCCCGGCATCGCAGGCATGGGTGCGACGATTCCTGGTGTACTTGGCGTAGACGATATCGGTGCCGGCAACAGGTTTGGCTGCATGGCTGGCTGGGTTCCGCTATTGGGAAGCGGTATTCCCTGCGTTATGATCGGTTGTGGCTGCAAGGGTTGCTCACATCCCGGGCGGATGATTGGGGCACTAATCGAACCTGTTGCCGGGGACGGTACCGTCGTTCGGCCCCAGAAGGGGTCAATCGCCTGCTGCCCCTTGTGTTGGCATCCGCTCAAGGCCGTTGTGGCAACAATCACAAGCACGAGGCGCATCATGGGCAAGAACCCTTTCTGACCAGGAGGCTGGCCGTGGAACCGACTGGCTTGTTCGGCTCGCTCGATTCCCTTCGAGGTAGCCGATCGAATCTTCAAATAATGGAGGAAAAGCTTTGACCCACGTAGATTAGCGATTTTCCCAATCTTGTCCAGACGGATTTTGGAAACATTATTGAAACCGTGGTGGGTGCTACTCGCCCTTCTGGGTTGCGATTGAGTGGCCTTGGAGCAGTGCCCGCTCCCACTTTTCGGGCCGATGGCCGAACGCGGAAGGACTAGCGAAATTGGCGATGGAGGTCGGGCGGCGGTCGATGATTGATCCCGGCCATGTCGTCCTGAACTATGCCCATTCAATGGGACCGTCGTTCTTTCCTGTTGGCCAGGCGGCTCTGAAGTTCCTCGAACCCCACGGCGATGCTGTTGCGACGGTGCGTGCCAGGATGGCTGCCAACTTGGACTGGTCTCGTTTGCCCGAAGACAGTAGCGAGTACTTGATGCGGGTGACGCAACGAATGCTAAAATAGATGGAAGGTACAATCTGTTTGCGGGTGCAAGGCGACCATGTCCCGCAGTTCCCGCCCGTCGCGTGTATCGAAGACGCACTACTTCAGATCATAATCAGCCGGCCGGATCGCGGTGCGATTGTAAACGCTCTGGATCGCCTTGGCACAACGGCACCTGGATGAATAATCCGGACTAACCCAAGTCCTCCAGTTCCTTCACCCATTGCCCAAACTGATCGAGTGCGCTTTGGATAGCGTCCGGTTTTTCCATGTCCACGCCGGCACCGCGCAAGAGGTCAAGCGGATCTTTCGAGCAGCCACCTTTGAGGAAGTTGAGGTAGTCACCCAACTCGCGCCGACCGCCGCCCGTCACCCGGGCTGCCAGGGCCATGGCCGCCGACATGCCCGTTGCGTACTTATAGACGTAGAACGCTCGGTAAAAATGGGGCACCCGCAGGCACTCCAGGTCCAGTTCCGGGTCCAGCGTGAACTCTGGGCCGAAGTAACCTTTGAGCAGATCGTGGTAGAGTTCCTTCAAACGCTCCAGGGTGAGCGGCTCGCCCGATTCGGAAGAGGCGTGGGCAAGCTTCTCGAACTCGGCAAACATCGTCTGGCGGAAGAGGGTGCCGCGTATGGCGTCAATCTGCCGATTGACGAGGAACGCCCGCTCCTGCTTGTCCCGTGCATGGGTGAGCAGGTGGTTGCTAAGAAGCTGTTCGTTGAAGGTGCTGGCCACCTCGGCCACGAAGAGCGAATAGTCGTAATAAGCGTAGGGCTGGCTCTTGGCAGAGAGGTGGCTGTGCATCGAGTGGCCCGCCTCGTGGGCCAGCGTGAAAACGTGGTCGAGCACCTCGGGTTGGTAATTCATGAGGATGTAGGGATCGCCGTCGTAGGAACCGTTGCTGAAGGCCCCACTTTGCTTGCCGCGGTTCTCGTAGCGGTCGCACCAGCGGCCGCGCAAACCACGTTCCAGCACCCCGC
The DNA here is from genome assembly GCA_025356915.1 of Planctomycetota bacterium. GTDB lineage: Bacteria > Planctomycetota > Planctomycetia > Pirellulales > Thermoguttaceae > JANXQG01. Next base: position 6,552 of record JANXQG010000338.1, read on the forward strand.
AATACTCGCTTCCAAGCGGCTCCAGGGAGGCCAGCACCATGTTGACCGCTTCGTCCCAAGTGTGCTGGGTCCGCATGTTGGCCAGGATCGGCACGTAGGTATCGTAGAGGTGGATGTCCTTCAGTTTCATCTTCCGCCGCCGCAAGTCATAGTAGCGGTGCAATGCCGGAAGCTGGCGGTGAACTGAAACGATCAGGTTGTCGTAGACAGAAACCGATACCTGGTCGGGAAACAGGGCCGCTTCCAGGGCACTGGAGTGGTTGCGGGCCTTGGCATAATACACATCGCGCTGCACGGAGGCGTTCAGCGAGGCCGCCAAGGTGTTCTTGTGCGCGGTGAATTGCTCGTAATAGGTATGGAAGGCGTTGCGGCGGACTTCGCGGTCCGGCGACTGTAAGAGCGTGCTAAAGGCCGCATGGCTCAGCTCAATCCGTTGCCCCTTCTCGTTAGTGACCGTGCCAAACTTCATGTCGGCATCGAGTAGTTGGCGGAATATCTTGCCGGCCGCTTCAGCCATTTCGCTCTGCATTGCCAGAAGATTCTCCTCCTTTTTGCCTAGCGTGTGTGGCCTGAGGCGGAGGATGCGTTTCAGAAGGAGCTTATAGGGTGCCAGCGGCGGGGCAGCGAGAAAACCCTCCATTTTCTCGGCGGAGATCGCGAGGATCTCCAGGCAGATGAAGCTTGAAACCTGTCCGGCGCGACTGGCTGCCTTCGCGTAACGGCCAGACATCCGCTGGTAGGTGCTGTTGGCAGCGTCCTGCGCCGTTTTCAGGGAGGCATAGATTCCCAGACGCTCGCTTGCGCGGTTCACGTCCAGGTCGAACCGAATGCATGCGGCCAGGGTTTCGGAACTTTCGGCCAGCTTGCCTTGAAACAAGGCGTAGCCCTCGATCTGCTTCTGCCAAGCCGTGAAGGCCACTTCCCAAGCCGCGTCACTAGGGAAAAGACTGGTTAGATCCCAAGTATCGGCTGCTTGAACTTCGCTCCGCGCAGGAATCCGTTTACCAGCAGAGGGCTTGGCTTCGGTGTTCGGTGCTCCGATAAGTGGGCCGCTGACCAAGGGCACTGCGGTACCCAGGGCAGCAGTCTGAAGAAAACGACGACGATCCATGTTATTCGTATCCTTACATATTCGTCGAATCATCGACGGATGTCGGTCCCATGATCTGATCCATCGCCTTGGCAAAATCCGCGTTGTGCGAACTGTCTTCGGCATAGATCCGGAAGATGCGGAAGCTCAACGCAATCCGCTGGAACAACTCCCGCTCGTTCAGCCGATGAATCTTGCCCGTGGCGGGGTCCAAAAGAAAATTCTGGTCGGCCGTGGGGGCCAGGGCCTCGGGCCGGTAGACGTGCCGAGGAATATCGATGCGAAAGACGAGGTCCTTTAACTCCGGCGGGAGGTTTTTGCGGATTCGCCGCTGCAAAATCTCTTCGTCGCTGAATACACTCGCCTCTTCGTGCTGCCCAGGTGCGAAGAAAACCATCCGCTCGCAGGCCATCTTCCAACGCAGCTTCCGCGAAAGAAACTCCTGCCACCGCTGGCCTAACGCTTGTAATCGCGGGTCGGTACTGCGATGCCAGTCGGCCACATGCACCAGCAGCGACCACTCGGTGAACTGTAGGTAGTCGTCGAGGTGATCCAGCGGGTTGCCTGGAAACAGGTCGGCCTTGCTGTCGGCGAACAGTTCCTGCAATGTCAGGTCGATCGCGCGAACCGTGCGATGATAATAGACCGAGCGGAATAAGTCACCCCGCGCCGCGATGAATCGCTCTAGCGCGGAAAGGCCGCGTTCGTGAATCGTCAGTCCACGGCTGGTGAAAAGGCTGTAGCGCAGCAACCGGTCGAGATCGAAGGCCCGCTGACTGTAGCCCGACATGTAGGCGTCGCGAAGCACGAAATCCATGTTGTCCACCGTATACAACCCGCAGAACAAGCTGCGAAGGAAACGGAGCCACTCTGGACCGTCACTGGCCGTGGTGGTGCTGGGCCGCATGATCAAGAAGCAGATCTGCTGAGGATCGAGATGCTCGCCGTCGACCATCTGACTGTTGGGGTTTCGTCGCACTCCGCGGATCAAGTCGGCCAAGGGATCGAGAATGATTCGGCTGCCGACAATCTCATGATTGAGCTTATATTCGGCCAGATAATGGCTATCAAAGAAATGACCAAAAGGCCCGTGCCCCACGTCATGCAAGAGGGCCGCCATCCGCACGAGCGACTCAACATAACCGCGGCTGGGTACATCCGGGCAGACATGATGCAGGCTGTCGTAGGTCACCTCGATCATGCGGCTGGCTAGGTGCATCGCCCCCAGGACATGCTGAAAGCGGGTGTGCTCGGCTGTCGGGTAAACCCACCAGGCCGTTTGCAACTGATGAATCTGGCGGAGTCGCTGGATCCAAGGATGATCGATGACCGCTTGCTCGGAGACCTCTCCCTCGGGCAACCCCCGAGGCGAGGTGAA
>JANXQG010000357.1 GCA_025356915.1 Planctomycetota bacterium
GGCCTCCGCCAGGATGTGGAGATTCACAACCTACCTCTTTCGGCCAACCGAGCGTCTTCATGGCCATTTATGGTCATTCCCGGCGCAGCCGGTATTCGGCCTGTGCTTGAGCACGGGTTTTGGAATGACCATAAATGGCCATGAAGACGCTCGGTTGGCCGAAAGAGGTAGGTTGTGAATCTCCACATCCTGGCGGAGGCCGAAGAGGTCACTACAAAGCAACGATGGATTGGCACATTCACGGCAGAATTTCAACCGTGATATCGCGAAAACTGCCCAGACGATAATCGTTGGTAAGCAGCAGACCACAACCGCCCTCAATCGCGGCCGCTAGGTGCATGGCGTCGGCAAGTTTGAAATTGTGAATTGCTCGAATGCGACATGCGCGCTCGTAGACGGCGAGCGGCATCGGCACGCGCGTCACGTCGGAGGCTTCTAAAAAAGCCTCCATGGCAGCCAAGGCCAAAGTATCGTTCATTCGGATAGGTAGAACACGGCACTCCAACCATGTCAGATCACTGATCGCGGGCCGATCACCAGCAGCACGAATTGCCGCAAGCCGCCTGAGAGCCCTTGCTTGAAATGGCGGCGCGCCGTCAACCGCATAAACACAGACAACGCTATCGAGGTAGATCAACATAGCGACTTACCTGTCCGCTGGCTTTGGTTTAACCACTTGCGACCAGATCGCCCGCCACCGCGCTTCGTAGTCCTTATCGTCGTCACGCATCTGCGCAATCTCGGCAGCCATCTCATCTTCGGTCATCGCCTGCCGACCGCGCTGCAACTGCTCTTGGTGGATTCGGCCTAGCACTTCCAGCATCGTCGGACCGTTGCGCGGTTCCGCAGGCTGAATCGTCACGCTAACCCGACCGGGTGGCAACGTCAGTTTTTCTTCCAGTCGCAGGGTCACGCCGTCCGGTTGTAGCGTGGCCGGGACGTTCATCGTGGAAAGGCCCATAAGTATCCTCAACTCGTATTACGCTTCGTAAGTTGTCCTTTTCAATCCCGTTCGTCGTATGCCGACATTCAAATACAAAGCATCGCCGGCCTCAATTGCCCGAACTGTACCTTCTTTCGATTCTAACGATATAATCCGGCAAAAGCCAGTTCGAGCGGGGACGGGTAACACAATCGCTCGGCAATATGGCTCTTCCGGTTCTAGCTGCGGAATGTGAACAATTGTAGGGTGGGCCGAGTGAAACGAGTCCCACCAAAAGCAGACCGCAACAGAATTGGTGGGGCTCGCTACGCTCTCCCCCATAGGCATCAAGTTAAGCAATTTCAGGTGAATCGGTGGAATTGGATCATCCGCAGATTACGCAGAATGACGCAGATTCATACGATAGATGACTCAATCTGCGAGAATCGGCGACATCTGAGGATGATAGGCAATCTCCCAAAATGGTTTGCTGGTTGCCAGTTCCTTAACTTGATGCGTAGGGGGGCTCGCTGCGCTCACCGCTTGCAGTTGGCAAGGTTGGACCTACCGCACTTCGTCAAAAAGCACGCACAGCACTTCCAGCGCGTTGACGGCTCGGGTGGGATCGTGGTTTCCTTCGATGTTTGCAGGTTCCTTCCAGATGGAAAGCGCATAGCGGATGTACTGCTCGCGCGATTCCGCCAAGAGGGCCTGACCGAGTTCGATTTTCAAGGTGGGCCAAAGTTGGTGGAGATCGGCCAATGCCGCGGCCTTGCCCTGGATGGCGTCAAAAACCGCATCGTCCAGGGCTTCGAGCCTGGTGACAACTTCAGGTGAATCGGCAGCGAGCAGTTCGGACGGAGCGCAGATCACGGAGGCATCGGAGTTCGATGTTGCGGAATAACTCTTCTGGAACTTGCGATGGGCTGCGTGGGACTGGCGCGTCTTAGTGCCTCGGGGTCGCTGCATCTCGCCGGTCTCGAACTCGTCGAGCAATTGCAACCCCAAGACCGGCAGGTCGGTCAACACTAAATCGGCCCTCGACTTGGCAAGTTCTTCACTCAGGAAGGCGTAGTTTCCCGACGAAAGCAGGTGATAGATCAGCCGCGCCCAATCGTTGACCAAAAGGTTGGCCGAAACCGGGTCGCTGCCGAGATCCAGCGCGGTCAGGCCAGGTCGATGGGCGAGGCTCCGTTGCTGGGCCGGTTCGTCAGGCAGGGCAAATAGATCGAACGGCCGCCGCATGGAGAACTTCAGCCCGGTCGAAAAGCTGATGGATGTCCGGCAATCGACCGGAAGGCAATCGAGCAGGCCGCCAATCAAGCGTGGCATGGCGACCGGCCCCCGCACTGCAAGACAGACATTCGTCAAAGCGGCCTGCACGAGCATGGCCAGCGATGCGGGGCTGACCACGGCGGTCAATTGAGCAAGCAGACCTGTATCGCCTGCGGTCGTGGTTTGTCGCAGTTCTAGCGTCTCCAAACGCGCCGGTAGGACTTCCAGTGATTCCAGCCTACCCCCGGCCATGGCTGCGTCGAGCAACAGCATCGGATGATTGGCAAATTGCCGCAATACCTCGGGCGACGCGATCAGGCAGTGCGTGTAAATGCGATGACCACCGCGACCGCTATATTCCCAGCCCGACGGTGTTGTGCGAGAAACGCAAAAAGAACCGCTTGGCAGTGGGAAGAAATTCACACTCACAGCCTCGCGACCCGAGTCCAAGAGCGAATCGTGCGACGGCCCCCAGACGACCAGTTCGCGGCGGTCGCATTGAGGAATGCCTGGACTGGCGGCCAAAATCTGGTAACCAGCCGAGCAGTCGGTCTTCGCCGAAGTGAATATTGCTTGTTGGACGACGGCTAACCTCTTTGCCACGCTCATGATCCCCCCTGAGGATACAGCTTTTCCAGAATCCATTCAAACGGCTCGATGATTCCGTGCGGTTCGATTCGCAACGGAATTCGGCGGCGGCCTTCACCGCGAACTTCGAGCCACGTGCAACCGCCGACAACGCTGGCGGCGAAGAAAGCATGGTCACGAAATCCCTGCCGGCAGTGTTGCCAGGCCCCCGCCGCATACGTGCCAGCGAACCCTTCCGGATTCTCGCGGCAGCCTTCCACCTGGTCAACCTTGGTGAAGACCAGCGCGACTGACCGCCGCGATTTCCGGCCCGTACCGCCTTGGAGTTCCAGTTCCTTAAGGCAACTCAGGATCTTCATCGCGGCGAAGTCCGGGTCACGTTGTCCGCGACTTAGTTCCGAGGCATCGAGCAACAGCAGCACTGCGGCCGAATTCCTTAACAACGAGCGGACAAGAAAATAAGTTTGTGGATGTTCGACCTCTTCGAGAATCGCCTCGCCGGCCATGTCGGGCATGACCAGTTCCACGCAGGGGCTTTTGTTCGTTACGGCGGTTCGTTGTTTTCGCGGGGTAAATCGCGCGAACCTTGACAAAAATGATGGCGGTTCGCTTGCTGCCACGGTCTCCTTGCGATGAATTTCGCAGTGCATCCAGTTCCAGCTTTCAGGCTCCGTGCTGGTTTTGGCGGGGAACTCGCAACGCGCCAGGGCCGATACCGTCGTTTGTTGCAGGCCGATGGAAAATGCCCCGCGGGCGACAATTTGCAACCGTTCCGGCTGACGCGAGAGCATGTCCATTAGCATACCGAGATAGACCGTCTTACCCGACCCGCTAGGCCCCAGGATAGCGACCATTTTGGGCCGCGTCGTTTGTCCGAGGGCCTGATGGGCCAAGGCCATGGGAGCACTACAGCGGCGGCAATACTCGGCCTCGCGACTATTTGCGGCCTCGCACACGTAGCACAAGACGGGCAGTGTCCACTCGGCTAGTTCGCTCGATTTCAGTGGCTGTAGTGCCCGGTGGATCATACGTGGACTGCCTCGCATTCGGCCAATTCGACGATCGCCTGGCCCTCTGGCGCGCCTTGCGGTAGATCCAGCACGAGGTCGCACGTGCCGATAGCGCAGCGGAATCCGATATTGTGCCGACGGCTCAAGGGATACTCGCCGCTTTCAAATTGGCAAGTGGCCTGGTTATCGAAGTAGGTATCATAAGCCCCGCCGCGGATGCTCTTCAGCGGTGCATCGCCTCCATGGGTTTGATGCGGTGACAAGTGGAAGTCATTGGCACTCCATTCCCAGACGTTGCCCACCATTTGATAGATTCCGCCCACACTGGCACTGGCGGGGAATTCGGTCACGGCGACGATGCGATTGGGCCCCGAACCCCATAGGTTGGCACGGCTGCGATCCAATCCATCGCCCCAAGGGAAACGCCTTTGGACCATCGCCGCGACACCCGTGGCCAGGGGCCAGCAGGCCGCTTTGACCCATTCGGCATCGGTCGGCAGACGCTTGCCCATCCAGCGGGCACAGGCTTGGGCTTCATACCAACTGACGCCCACGACCGGTAGATCCTCCGTACCCGGCAGATAGCGGCCATTTTGCCAGAAGGCTGGGCCAGGCTGGCCTGTCTGATCGACCAGATCGAGAACCGCCGCCCATAGCTTCGGTTCCCAAAGCGTCATGTCGCGGTAGCCACCCGCGATGACGAATTCATAATACTGCCCATTGGTCACCGTGTAGCGGTCGAGAAACAACGGATGGACGTGCATGCGGCGTTCCGCCATCGCCGAGGGCGAACCCCCAAGTTCATCCTCGGCATCGTTGTTTGTTTTGCCAAGGACTACGTCGCCTTCCGGCACCAGTGCCATGTGAGCGTGAAGTTGCTCGCAGGTCTCTTGGAACTGATCCTCGCGGAGATTGTCCACGACCTGCTTTCGCAAAAGCAGTGCGTGCCGCGATTGCATCAACATGCGGCGGACCAAGGACTCGGTATCGTTGGGGGCGGTAGGCTGTTCGGTAGCGGTCGCCGGCACATTCAAGGTCAACGGTGCCTCTACCGGCTTCACCGAATGGTGAAGCCCCCTCGTCGTCGCCACGGCCGCATAGACCATGCCCGCCGCTCCGACGATCAACATCGGCATTTGCCAAGCGTAGAGGCCGAAGCCAATGTTCAACAAGCAAAGGAGAACGATCGTGGCAAGCCGAATCTTGTCTTGATGCTTTTCCATGAGATTCATTCTTATCTAGGAACCCGGAAGCGTTTTGCTGCCGAGGTCTGGTTCATGATTTCGTTTGGTACGCCGGAGAGTGATGTCGCGTTGCAACATTTCAAACTGGGCCAGGACTGACCCCAGCACGGAACTATCGACGGGCTGGGACTTCTTGCTTTCGTCCGTGGTGAGCGGCTCACTGCGGACTTGGCCGGTCAGAGTTTCCAGCAGGCTCCGCATCCGCTTCAATTCGCCGGCAAGTTCCGCTTGTTGCTGGCCTGCAAAACGTTTCTGCTCGCTGAGGGCCTCGGCCTGTTCGGCTGCACGGCGGCGCAGGACGTCCAGTTCGGCTTCCAGGGCCGCACGTTGCTGGAGCCACTCGGCCTGCTGTTGTCGTGTGTGCTCGAAAATTTCTGCAATCTGCGAGTTGTGTGCCGGTTCTGCCTGGGCCTCGGTTAGCTCCGCAGTCCAGGTCGAAAGCCGCGATAATTGATTCTCAACGCTCGCGTACAACTCGTGCAGATCCTTCCGCTCGCGTTGTACATCTTCCTTGATGCCTGAGAACTCACCGGCAATCTTGCGGAAGCCCTCGCGAACCTCACGGAGGTCCGCGTGGTCGTCGAGAAACTGCTGATAGCCGGCGCGGATTTCCGCCCAACTCTGTTGCGTCTCCTGCTGGTCGGCCTGCAATTGGCCGTGCAACTGCTGAAGTCCTTCGATCGAGCGGTGAATCTCTTCGCGGAATCCGACAAGCGTTACCTCGGAATCTGCTCTCTGTTCCGTACTGACCACCAGGCACTTGTGCCGTGCGAAAAGTTCTAGTGACAATGACTGGAGCTGATCGAATACATCGCCGAAGAAGTCGGTACACTCGTCTTGAGTTACACGGAATTCGTCTAGCGCAGTGCAAGCAGACTCGATGTCGCCCGGGGGCTCTTTTAGATCGATTGACACGGCTACATGCCTGATGAGTGAAAATTGGATCGGCGGCCGCCCTAAACGCATGCTGAAAAGTGCCCGCAAGTCCTCGGGATGCCTAACCAAACCTCGAGTCGGCCGAATTCTACTACGACCAAATCGGGTTTTGTGAGGTATCCTCGGACTTGTCGAGATTCGCGTGGGCGGAAATCGCCGCGGGCCGAATGACCCACTAGATAAACTTAGGTCAAGAAACGCTTCCGGGCAAATGGGAGGACGCGTATTTCGTTTCTGCCTTCCCATTCGCTAGTCGGCAGGGCCGAAATCGAGTAAACTAACACGAAATAGTCGTGATTTGTGGCTCTTCCGGTTCCAGGTGCGAACGTAGGGTGGGCCGAGTGCAGCGAGTCCCACCAAAAGCGGGCCGAAACAGAGTTGTTGGGACTCGTTTCACTCGGCCCACCCTACAATTGTTCACATTCCGCACCTAAAACCGGAAGAGCCGATCATGTTCACCGAGCCACTATGCCAGCCAATCTCACCCAGCAGTACCTAAAGGCCGAGGCGGAGTACCGCCGGGCCACAACCATCGATGAAGAACTGGCCTGCCTACAGGTCATGTTCAAGGAGATTCCCAAGCATAAGGGAACCGACCATCTCCAGGCCGATCTGAAGACCAAGATCGCCAAGCTCAAGAAGGATGCAATCGCCGAGAAGAGCGGCAAAAAAAGCGGCTGCGGTCTTCGCATTCCACGGCAGGGAGCCGGCACTGCCATCCTTATGGGTGGACCTAACGCCGGAAAGAGCCAGTTGATTTGCAGCCTCACCCGGGCAACCCCCGAAGTGGCCCCCTACCCTTTCACAACCCATGCGCCGGCCCCGGCGATGATGCCGTTCGAGGATGTAACGGTCCAACTGATCGACACGCCGCCGGTCACCAAGGATTTCATGGACCCGCACCTCATCGGCCTAGTCCGTTCGGCGGATCTGGTTCTCTTGATGGTCGATCTGGGGAGCGATGACGGCGTGGAACAATGTCAGGAACTGCTCGATCGGCTGAACGATTCCAAAACCCGCCTAGCGGCACAGTCGTACCTGGACGAGAACGACATGGGCCTTTCTTACACACGCACGTTCGTCGTACCCAATAAGATCGATCTGCCCGAGGCGACCGGCCGGTTGGAGTTGTTTCATGAGCTTTGCCCACTGGATTTCACCGAATATCCGATTTCGGCAGTGGCGGGAATCGGCCTGGAGACGCTGCGCGAGGCCATCTATCGCTCATTCGACATGATCCGCGTCTACAGCAAGCTACCTACGGCCAAGGAACCCGACCGTGACCGGCCTTTCACGGTGCCTCGTGGAAGTCAGTTGATTGATCTGGCTGGACAGGTCCATAAAGACTTCATCAAGGGCTTGAAGTTTGCTCGCGTCTGGGGTGAAGCCGTTCACGACGGCACGGTCGTCAAGGGCGACTATGAGTTACGCGATAAAGACGTGGTCGAGTTGCATATGTAGTGGTTTATTCCTCCTCCCAGACCTCGCCGAGCGGATCCAAGGATTCCTCAAATTGCGGCTCTTGCGGCTCCCAGGGCAGTTCTTCCGTGGCCACGGCGATTTCCGCTACTTCGACGTCCGGTTCTTCCATTTCCGCCAGGCGCGATTTGGCGGTGGGTTTGCGGGGCACCGTGACAGGCCGAACCGGCTTCTTAGGCTTTTCCTTCGGACCCTCGTCAAAAATCAAGGGAGCTGGGTCCCGCTCGGAGTTGTTTGGCAACTCATTGACCGGAGCCTTGAGGCTGCGGAACAGCTTGGCAATGTGTTCGTGACAGGTGAAGACGAGCATCTGGTGCCCCGCAGCGGCAAAATCGCGTAGCACCTGGGCAGCCGCCTTGGCTCGCTCGATATCGAAATTTACCAGCACATCGTCAAGAATCAGTGGCAGAGGGGCACCGTGGCGTGCAAAGTAGGCCGCCAGCGAGAGGCGGAGGCTGAGGAACAATTGCTCCCGCGCGCCGCGACTGAGAACCTCGACCGGCAGCCAGTGCCCCTCGGCGTCTTCGACACGAAGAATCCGCTCACCCACCGGTGTCCAAACGCGGCGGTAGCGTCCCTGGGTCATCTGACTGAAATAGCCTGAGGCCTCCTGAAGCGTCTCGGGTTGGCGATCCGTTTCGTACGACGCCCGGATCGATTCCAGGACTTGTCCGGTAACCGCCACCACCTGCCAGCGGCTGATGGCATCGTCGATTCGCTGTTGGAGCGAGGCCATGTCGAGTTGGCGGGCGGCCAGTTGACGATCGTCGGCCAGACTCTTCATCTCCGCTGTGATCCGGCCACGTTTTTCAATTCGATGATGAATTTCTTTCTCGATCCCGGCTAGTCGAGTGCGAAGATCGTCGCTGCCGGCTTCGAGATGCGCGGCGGCCGGACCTTCAAGATGTTGCTTCAAGACGGCCTGCGAAGCACGGGTACCAATGGTCGCAACCAGATCAGACTGAATGTGCTCGTGTTCTTGTCGCAGGTTCTTGACCCGGGTGGCCTCGGCCACCATTCGTTGCAAATGTTCCTCGCTTTCGGCTCCGCACTGCCGCAGCAACTGTTTGCGACGCTGATGCAACCGAGCGACGGCCGCCTCGCCCTTGGCTCGCGACTGGCGGAGCTTGCGTAGACGGCGGCGGATTACCTCGCGACGTGTGATCCGAGCCTCCTGCCGCGTCAGTATCTCGGAAAGCTCCAGAACCTTCTCCATGGGATGCTGCGACTGAACCTCAACGCCGCAATCGGCCACGAGTTGGGCTACACGGCTGTGGAGCATATCGCGTTCGCGGTGGCGCTGCCCGAGTTCTTCGTCGAACCGTGAGAGTCGGGATTGTAGGTCGCGGATGCGGCCGGCCAGACGTGCCACCATGCGGACATTTCGCGGCGAGAAATTGTGCGGCAAGCCGGCTTTTTCCAGGCCGTCTCGCCAAACGCGTCGAGCGACGCGGAGATCCTCTTCGGCCTGGGCCGCGCGGTGAGCTGTCGCAGTCGCGTCTTGCCGGGCTGCGGCGTGCCGGGAATCGAGCGGGGCCAGATCTTCCAGAGCCGCCAGTTCCCGCTCGGCCGCAGCCAGCCGGCTGGCCATCGGGCCGCCGCCGCGTGGAAGCTGGTCGTCGAGAACGACTCGCTCGTCCTTGGTCTGCTTGATCTGCATTTGCATCAGCCGCAACTGGTTCTGGCCCTCTTCAAGCTGCTGGTCGTTCGACCGCTGCATGGCCAATCGGGCCAACACGGCCCCGACCGCGATCACAAGCCCTATGCCCGATACGCTCCAAAAACCCGTGCCGGTCCACAATGGGAATACGAGCAGCCCGAGCGAGAGAATCAAGACTCCCACGACAAAGATCACGGCCAGCGCGATCACCGAGTTGATTGCCGGCACCTGCTTTTCCAGCAGCGATTGGGCCTGTTCTTGAAGTTCCTTCTCGTTGCGAGTCATCTGCTCCAGCCGCTCATCGAGTTGCATGCGACGTCGAAGCTGATTGACGAGGTTACCGGCCTGCTCGGTGGCCGTGGTGAGATCGGTGGCTTGACGCTCGCTGAGAGCTGCGGTCACTTGTTCATGGACACTGGCGGCCGTCTGGTGGGCATCCTCGGCCTCGCGCTGGAATGCCTTGCATTGTTTCAGGCATTCACGCAAGCGGTGCCCCGGATTGCGGAGCCGCGTCAGGGCCTGCGGCGAAAAATTCGGCAAACGGTCCGGCTTGGCTGGTTTGCCGAGGCCCATCTTCTCGTAATCGGCGAACATCGTGGCATGCAGGTCGCTTCGCTGCTTTTCCAGTTCTTCAATCTGGCTTTCCAGCGCGCGGAGCCAAGGCTCTTGCTCCAAAGTGGCCGTGATGCGTGCTCCATGACGGCCCAAGGCATCGTTGACGTTCAATGCTTCTGCTTCGCGGCGCAGGGACTGGCGATGCCGGTGCAAACGCTCCATGCTCGTCTGATGCTTCGTCACCCACCGCTTGATCGCCTCCAGGCGTTCGACCGAGTCGGCCGGAACCCCAATCCGTGGAGCCAGAGACGATAGCTCATCGCCCAACGCGCGCTGCCGATGCCAGCGGTCGCGGATCGCCGAGGCCAAGTCGCGGATGTCGAGCTGCTGCCGCAGTTCTTCCTTTTCTTCTTCCAACCGTAAAAGCTCGTGTTCGAGCGTACCACGGTCGCCGGCCAGGCGGACGTAAGAGTGAGCGTGCGACTGCTGGTCCTCGATCTGCCGACGGATTTGCTCCCGCTGGTTCATGAGTTGCGTCATCTGGCACGAACCGCCCTGCTGATCGAGGATGCGGTTCCGCGTCGTTTCCAACTCCCGTGTGACCTCTACCAGGGAAACGCGATCCAAACCGGCGATGATGCTATAGAGCAGGTCGGCCGCCTGAGTGTCGCTCAGTGTGGCCAGCTCTTGCATCTCGCTGAGGCTGACGGCGAAGACGTTATTGAATGTCGCCTCGTCGATGTTCGCCAGCAGCGTCTTCACGACCTGGTCGCTGTGGCGAACGCCGTCCGCAGCGGTAATCTGCGTTTCGTCCAGCCGCGGGTTGTTATCGGGCGAAGCGTAACGGGCAATCTGGAACTGCCCTCCGGCACCGCTCACTTCCATCCATCCACCCGGCCGGCCCCCGTGGAGCGGCGGCAGATAGCGACGGCGGTCGGGCGAAAAGCCGTAGAGCGATGAACGGATGAAATGCAAGAGCGTCGACTTGCCCGCTTCGTTGGGACCGTAGACGACATTCAAGCCCTCGCTCATCCGCTGGAACTTCAGTCCGCTCCAGACGCCGTAGCCTTCGATTTCCAGCGCAAGAAGTTTCATTATTGGTCCCCGCCCAAAAGTTCCATGCCCAATAAAGCTGCCTCATGCAGAACCCGCTTGCGCGTCGCAGGGTCGGCGATGGCGACGGCCTGCGAAAAAAGCCCCGCCGCCTGTCCGTCCGCCAGCAGGGATTCCAGGTTCAGCGACTGCTGGGGATCGAGTTCAATGTCCCGCAAGGCACGGAGAAAGTCGCCGAGAATCGTCTCTTGTTCGTAGAGCGACGCTGGCAAGGCATTTTGCCATTCAAGCTCGATGCCAACCGTCCAGACGATGGGCGATGACAGTCCGTATTCGATCCGTAACCATTCCAGCAACTCGCCGCGGAGTTTGCCGCGACGAAGCTCGGCAACCAGCGGCCCGCTACCACCGATCGTCCAGTTGACCAGCAGGTCGGTCTTCGATCCCTCGGTGAGACCGTGGATACGCTGCGAGAACATCGCTTCGAGACTCCCGCGTTGCGTCGAAGAATCGATCAATAGCGTTTCGTGCCGCCACTCCATGGCGTTGGTTGCGATGAAAGTTATGCGGGCACGGCCTTGATCATCGACGTGAACCACCGTGCAGCCGTGGGCGCTCGATTCGGCTGGGCTGCGACCCTGCGGTGTGCCGGGATAATGGGCGATCCCAGGGGAGTTAAACAACGTGGTTCGCTCGGCCCGGCCGCCTAACGCCCAATAGTGAATACCTTGCGTAGGATAGGCTTCCAGCCCGTCGCTTTTCGTAGGATGGGCTTCCAGCCCGTCAGTCTGCGTTTGCAGAGCCGTTGTTTCCATTTCGCCGCAGGCCACTCCGATGGAGAACAGGCCGACGGCGTCGGGCAAAAACTCCACGGGGTGCGACTGCCGCGAACCGCGGCTGGTTCCAACGATACGGGCCAACGGCGAGCCGTCATATTGATGCAAGAAGTCGGTCACACGGTCTTTGACAAAGACCCGGACGTTATCGGGCAGGGGAAACGCAGTGGGCCAGGCCTCGGGCGGATCGGATTCGCCTCCGGCCCAATAGACGCAGATTTCTGCTTCGGCCAAGCGATGGAACTGTTCGCTTAAGAATGCAGTTCCTCGCGGCCCGGCAAGATTCGGTTGCAAGATATTGCCGGCGAGGATCACGAAGGCGACCCTCTCGGCCAGGGCGGTATCGAACACCCGGCGAGCAGCCGTGTAGGGCGCATCGAGCAGTGTATCCCGAAGGTGGTCAGGCACTTCCGTCAATCCGCGCGGCACAACATCCAGGCGGAAATCGCTAGCATGTAGAAAGCGGAACGATCGGTCAGACATGGATGCCTCGAGGGATAAATGCGGCATGCGACGGAAGACTCCCGTCCATTTTACCCAATCTTCCGGCTTGACAATACAGCATTTGGGCAAAAAAAGATGGAAAACTGACGATCTCCCCCTCTCCCATACTCGGTAGAGGGGGCAGGGGTGAGGGCATTAACCTGGATTATTCACAACTGTAGGGTGCGTGGAGCGAACTCCCAGGAAAATGAAATCCATTTTCTTATCAGTGACCGAAAAGTCCACCATGCGTTTCGTCTCACCGACGCGGAATCGGGCCGGGTTTTGCAAGAAACCTTGGAGATTCAC
>JANXQG010000409.1 GCA_025356915.1 Planctomycetota bacterium
GGCCGTTTTCAATGAATCCAATGGCTATCTCAGCGTCTGGCACATGGACGGGCCGGTGAAGGATGAGGTCGGCACGATCACCTCCAAGAACGAAGGCACCACGCCAATCGGAGGGATCGTCGGACAGGCGAGGCATTTTGCGGGAAAACAGGGGATCTCGGGAGGAGAAAACATCACGAATTATCCGTCCGGCACCGGTCCCATGACCACGGAGGCATGGTTCAGGGCTGAAAAACCAAACACCACGGTGCTGGCGTGGGGTAAGGAGAAGAGACCCGGCAAGGTGATGATGAACTTCCTCAGTCCACCGCGCATTGCTATTCAATGCTACTTTGCCGATGTCGAAGCCAAGAGTTCGCTTGCAATGAATCAATGGTATCACGTCGTCCATACCTATAAGAACAAGGATTCCCGTGTTTATATCAATGGCCAGCTAGAGGGTGCCTCAACACCCGTTCTGGATATCCCCAAAACGTCCAGCCTCTGGATTGGAGGATGGTATGGGAACTACAACTTTGTCGGTGACATTGATGAGGTGCGGATTTCCAAAGTGGTACGATCCGCGGACTGGGTGAAGCTGCAATTTGAAAACCAGAAGCCAATTCAAACGCTGACCGGACCTGTGGTACAGTTAGGGGAGGAGCAGGGAGCGGAAAACAGGGAGCGGGGGGAGTTTTCTGTTTCACCGGCGCAGGTTACCGTGCTGGAGGGGCAGAGCGCAACCCTTTCCGCTAGGGCCGGCGGCGCTCAGAAGGTTTACTGGATTCTCAAGCGAGATGGCCAGGAAACCGTCGTCGCTACAGACCGCTTTGCCTTTACTTTTGACGCCGGTCGGGTGACGGGGGATAAGTCGGCCACAGTTCAATTCAAAGCGGTTTATGCCCATGAGGTGAAAGCTCGGGACATTTCTATCACAATTAAGGAGGCCATTCCGGAACCGGTTTTCTCCCTGAAAGCACCGGCTACTTGGGATGGACGCGCGATGATCGAGGTGATGCCGCAGATTGCTAATCAGAGCGAGATGCAGGCGAAGGGTGCAGGCCAATTGAACTACGCCTGGAGCGTTTCGGGCATGGCAGTAATAAAGGAGATCGAAACCGGGAAGCTGATTCTCAAACGCGCGCAGAACAGCGGAAAGCTGATCGTGACGGCGACCGTCGATAACGGCGGCCAACCAACCACACAGACGATCCAGATCGCGGTCAAGGAACCCTTGAAAGACGCGTGGGTGCAACGGACTCCGGACAAGGATGAAAAACCGGTCGATAATCAGTTTTATGCTCGGGATGACAAGAATGAAGGCACCCTGTATTACAACGGAATGTTGCCCACGCCCCCGGTCCCTTTGGGAGTTGGGGCCGAATCCGTCTTCCTGAAGGTCTATGCCGACGGTCAGGTTTTCAAGAACGAAAGCCAGAAAATTACGGTGGCCAGAACTTATGCGTTCTCCGTCAAGCTCAAGCCGGGCCTCATCAAGTACCAAGTGGAGTTTGGGATCAGGAGCGGGAACAACGAGACCATCCTACAGACGGTCACGAACCTGGTCTGCGGTGATGCCTATCTGATTGACGGTCAATCCAATGGGCTGGCGACGGATTGGGGCCCTGGCGAACACCTCGACACCAGCGAGTGGATCCGCAGTTTCGGTTCCAATCATGGCGATGTCAACAAGGGGTGGTGCAACGCGGTCCGTCGCCATGGCGTGGGAGAGATCGGATGTTGGGGCATGGACCTTGCCAAGCAGTTAGTGGAAAGCCAGAAGATTCCGATCTGCATCATCAACGGCGCGGCGGGAGGCACCCTGATCGAGGTGCATCAACGGAATACCACGAATCCCACCGACAGGGAAACAATCTACGGACGTCTGCTGAATCGGGTGGAGAAGGCCAGGCTGACCCACGGCATTCGCGGGACATTCTGGCACCAGGGCGAGAATAACCAAGGCTCGCAGGGCGCGACCGGCGGCTACGGCTGGGAAAAGTACGAGCAGTACTTCGTGGAGATGTTGGCGGCTTGGAAGCAGGATTATCCCAATATTCAGCACTACTATCTCTTCCAAATATGGCCGAACTCATGCTCCATGGGTGGCACTAGGCACAGCGATAAGCTGCGAGATGTGCAGAGGCTCCTGCCGCGTCTCTACTCCAATATGAGCGTCATGTCCACCCTTGGCATCAAGCCTATCGGACCCTGCCATTTCCCACCCGCTGGCTACGCGGAAATGGCCAAGTTGATAGCTGCCCTGGTGGAGCGGGATAACTACGGAAAAGTGTTCGACAAGTCCATCACGCCTCCCGATCTGAAGAGGGCGTATTACATGAGCGGCAAGAAGGATGAAATTGCTCTGGAGTTTGATCAGCCCATGGCTTGGGCCGATTCGCTGATAAGTGAATTTTATCTGGACGGAGAAAAGGGAGTCATTGAAGGCTCCGTATCTGATAACGTGGTCAGGCTCAAGTTGTCGGCGACAGCAACCGCGAAAACGATCACCTACCTTGTCGACAGAAAGTGGAGCGACAAGAACCTGCTTTGCGGACAAAACGGCATAGCCGCGCTGACGTTCTTTGAGGTGGAGATAGACGCAGCTCACTAAGAGGTCCCCGTGTTCGGCGCGGGGCAGTGTGGCTCGGTCAGGAGACCGGCCAAAACGATTCGGCGGGGTCCAGTTCGGCGCGGGCCTCCCGATCCCGCCGAAAAACCCGACCGAAGGTCTCCTGGTATGTGGGAGGTTTTCGGTCAACGCAGTGGCTCGGCCAGTAGACTGGCCACAATAGGTCAACCCTACTGAAACAACAAGGAAAACAAAATGATGCAATCCATGATGAAATGCTTACTGGTGATCGTCGGCACGGTAGTACTGGCCACGACCGGTTTGGCTGAAGATGGCGGCGGAATCCCGTCGCGCGATCCCCAACTGGATGTGCTGCCCGGCTTCAAGAGTCCGCCGCCGGGCTATGGCGAGGTGCCTTACTGGTGGTGGACCGGCGGCAACCTGGACCCTGACCGCATGATCAGCCAACTTAAGGAACTCAAAAAGAAAGGCATCAGCGGCGTTCAGGTCAATTATTCGCATTACGACACGCCTGGCTGGCTGACGGAGCAGGATAAGCCCGAAATCTTTTCCGCGGATTGGTGGAAGGTGTATTCCAAAATCGCCGAAGCGTGCGCCAAGCTAGACATGGGCATTGGCATGAGCACCTACACGGTCGACTGGCCTCGTGGTGCGCCAAATCTCTTCAATAAACTGTTCTACTCCAAGCCCGAGTTGAATGCCATTGAATTGGGGGGCGGACGACAACCGCGCGTGCGCGGCGGAGAAACCAGAACCTTCGACTGCGCTCCGGATCAGTGTGCCGCACATGCCTATCCGGTGGTCGGTGGGAAGATCCAGCGTGGCGGAGTGGATCTCGCACCCTTCGTCAAGAACGGCAAGATCGTCTGGCCGGTGCCGGATGGCGAATGGGAGGTCTGGACCTTCCGTCCCCAGCGTCATGGCGGATCCATGAATCCACTCATGGTCGGAGCGGGCGAGACGGTCATCCGCGACTGGTTCCAGCCGTTCCAGGATCATAATCCCGGCAAATCATCCAAAGGATTAAATTATTTCTTCAACGACGAATTGGTGATCGGCACGGGCAAGTTCGCATGGAATCCCGATTTTGCGGCGGAGTTCCGCAAGCGCAAGGGTTACGACCTATTTGAGGTTTTGCCCGCGATGTGGGACGACATGGGTAGCATCACGCCCAAAGTCCGCATGGATTACGCCGACGTGCGCATGGCACTGATGGAGGAGCGTTACTTCAAGCCCATTTATACGTGGCATGCTTCGCGCGGCATGATCTTTGCCTGCGATACGGGGGGACGCGGAACCGATCCGCATGAATTCGGTGACTACTTCCGGGTTACGCGCTGGTATTCCGCGCCAGGCCACGATACGCCGGGCGGAAGTGCCGACCTCATCAAAGGCAAGGTCTCATCGTCCGTGGCGAACCTGTATCAGCGGCCGCGTGTATGGCTGGAAGGTTATCACAGCATGGGCTGGGGGGCGTCGCCTGAGCGGCTGATGCATGCCACGCGCGAGAATTTCCTTTACGGTTGCACGCTCCTCAATCTGCACGGACTCTACTACACGACCTATGGCTCGTACTGGGAATGGGCACCGCCATGCTACCACTTCCGCATGCCCTACTGGGCGCACATGGGCACCTTCCTCGGTTATTTCGACCGCCTCTCCTATCTCTTGAGCCAGGGCCATCTCGTTTGCGACGTCGCGGTAGTTTACCCCGTTGCGCCTTTTGAGGCGGAGATGAATGGCGAGAAGGCAAAGAACACCGCCTTCGATCTTGCCAGCAAGTTGTTTGCTGCCGGCATCAACTTCGAGTTCATCGATAATGATTCCCTAGCCCGTGCCACGGTTGAGAAGGGCCGGCTGGTGGTCAAAGACGCGGGTGCCTCCTATCAGGCCCTGGTGCTGCCGAACATGGAGGCCGTGCGCTGGCCGACCCTCGAGAAGGCCGCCGCCTTCGCCAAGGCCGGGGGCAAAGTGTACAGTATCGGCGTTCTGCCGACCGTTTCCGATCGTGCGGGGCGCGACGATCCGGTCCTGGCCGCGATGGTGGAAACCGCCTTCAAGCCCGATTGCCGCTTGACGAATAGCGATGAGGCGGTTAAGGCCATCCGCAATGCCTTCGTGCAGGACGTGCGCGGCCTGACCAAGACCGTTCGTGCGCTACATCGCAAGGCGGGTAATCGCGATGTCTACATGGTCATGGACGCCGTGCCCGACAGCGTGGTCGAATTCCGAACCAAGGGTGCCGTCGAACTCTGGAACCCCTGGACCGGCTCCACCCGTCCACTGCGCGTTATCGAGGAGACCGCAACAGGAACCCGGGTCGAACTCCCCCTGGAATCCTATGAAGCTCAGATCGTCGTTTTCACCCCAGACAAGGCACACGTCAACCCACCTGCCAAGGATGAACGCCCCATCCGGGAACGGGAGTTGGCCAAGGAGTGGACGGTCGCCTTCGTGCCGACCATGGACAACACCTACGACGATTTCCGCATGCCGATGACCGCCGACAACAAGTCGATAGGTCTGGAGGCGCGTCGCTTCGCCTGGACACGCGAAACCAAAACGCTGGCCGCCACCGCCATGCTGCCCGCAACCGATGATCGCGACTGGACCAGGCAGCTCCACGGTTTCGGCCCGCAGTTTTATCTGCTCGGTCCCCTTCCCAATGATACCGATGCTCCATCGCTCGATGCCGAACTGGCGAAGCTTGCCACGGTCAATCCGTTGCAGCCGG
>JANXQG010000418.1 GCA_025356915.1 Planctomycetota bacterium
ACGTAGTCTAATTTAAAATGCACGGCCATGTAGTTCTTCGCGAAAGAGACCACGTCGTCGCAACCTTCCAGAAAATTGGCGAATTGCAGTTCCAGTTGGTTGTCACCAATGATGCGGTTGAAGACGCTTTTCTTCGGGACAAGGTAGCCTTGATCTTTGGCAACAAAAGGCCGGGTCTGGCGCAACTTAATCGTGTCTCGGATTTCGGCATCGCCTTTGTCCCGGACGGTTAGCGCGTTGATCGCTTTTTTGAAAGTTTCAATCAGCGTCTTGGTAGCAGCCAGTTCCGACAGGTTGCGTAATGTGTTGGGTTCTTCCAGTTGCACCGGGCGGTCAAATAGCTCCTCTTGTACAAACGCCTTGACCTTGCCATACAGCACGTCATAGCCACTGACCAGACGCAGATCTTTCATGATGGTCTGCGCGAAGTAGCCGATTACGCTACGGTAGTCGGCAACGCCGGCCGTGTCGAGAATCGTAGTATGCGTAATCTCGCCGTTGGCAATGTCCTTGAATACGATCTCCCGCTGTTGCTCTTCACTGAACTGCAAATACAACAATCGCTGATGCCCTAGCGTGCCCAAGTCCAGATCGCCCAGATTTTTATATTCCCGGTAAACACGCGGCGTCAGCACCGGGATTTCAATGTCCAGCGCGGCGATGTCCTTCTTCTCGTTCTCCTTGTCAACTTCGACCACCAGCGGAGTCTTCGGCCCCGTTCCTTCCCCCATTGCCTTGCGCTCCAGTACAACGCCTTCGGCCTGAATGGATTCCACGAAGTCCATGAAAGCATTAGTGCCGACTACGCTGACGTACTCTTCGACATCACCGGGATACATCTTGCGCAAACCCCGTCCCAACGTCTGCTCGGGAAGAATATTGCTCTGGGCGGCATAAGCGCGCAAACCCACTATGGTGGTTACATTGCGCACATCCCACCCTTCCTTCAGCATCATGACCGAGACGATGGCCTTGTACTGGCTGTCCATACCGTCAATTTCATTGGCCTGTTTACGCAGTTTTTCCAGTTCGTCCTTGTCCTTGCCGGAGGCGGATTCGGAAATATCGCCGTTGTTTTTGGTGTGAATGACCAGCACGGCGTCTTTCAAGTCCGGGTAATGCCCTTCCAGATACTCGGCCACATCATCGCAGTTGCGGGTATCGTCGGTCATCACGAACAGGATCGCCTTCTTGCCCATCTTCTCATGCTCAGCATAGGCCTTGCGCCACTCGATCACGCCTAAATGGATATAATCTTCGTATTTCTCAGTGTACTTCGCGCTCTGGCGCTCCTGCAATTTTGCGCGGCTTGGCGCGTCGGGCAGAACAGGATGTTTGACCACGTTCTGCGATATGGCTTCTACCAGCGGATAATCAGCCACAGTTTGCACAAAAATAGAACCGTTGTTGTGCTTGGGTGTGGCCGTCGTGTCCACCTGCATACTCAGAGCCGCCCCCTTCTGCTTAAGGCGGTTATGAATATCTTCGATGGCTTTGAACCAAGCCATGCGCGGGTCGTGAATATGGTGCGCCTCGTCATTCAACACCATCAG
Organism: Planctomycetota bacterium; assembly: GCA_025356915.1. Lineage (GTDB taxonomy): Bacteria > Planctomycetota > Planctomycetia > Pirellulales > Thermoguttaceae > JANXQG01. The sequence continues at coordinate 1,554 of JANXQG010000418.1, forward strand.
CTCATCAATATCCCGGACGATCATGCCCAGATCCACCTTGGAATCAGTGGTAGCCCCTGAGGGCCGCTTGCCTAGAAAATAATCCCGCATGTCTTCATCATCGGGTGAAGGCGGGATGTCATCGCCGGAATAGACACGGTGAATGTTCGTTAAAAAGATATTGCCCGTTGGCCTAGTGATACGAACCTCGTCTTGCAGATGCAGCGTCAGTTGAAAATCGTCGCGCCAGTTGCGTCCGTCAAACCCGTTATCAGGTAGCACCGGATCGTCGAAGAAGATACGGAGGCCCTGAAAATCACGGTAAATACGGTCCAAGACGATTATGTTGGGCGTAATGACCAGGAAATTACGTGCCAGTTCAGATTCCGGCTCATAGAGTTTGTGATAAAAACTCCACGCCAGCGCCAGACTTAAGACCTTGGTCTTGCCGCTGCCCGTTGCCATCTTCACTACAAACCGTCGCCAGGTTTCGTCGAACATGCTCCCGGACACAAGACCGCTGGAATCGAAGCGCATCAAATCGTGCTTGTCCTTAACCCCCACCACATCATAGAGGTAAATAATCGTCTCCAGCGCCTCGCGCTGGGCGAAGTAGTATTCAAACTCCACCATGCCCTCACCCCCGGCCCCTCTCCCAGAGGGCGAGGGGAGATAAGCCTTCGGCAACAGGTGCGGCGTCTTGAACCACCAATTGAGCACGCTCCGGCTAGTGTCCGCCGCGCCCATGTAACCTCCGTCCCGGAACTCCTTCACCTTGCGGCGCAGCTCCGCCACCAGCGGCGGCATAAGTTTCCCCATGCTGCTTTCCCGCAACGCCTCATCGGCGGGAAACCAACGAATTTCCGGGTCAAGAATCACGTGCGGTGATTGCGGAAAATCTTTATGCAGTGCCATGTCCGGTTACTCGCCTTTCTTTTTTGCGGGCGTCTTCGCCTTGCCAAGCTGCTTGCGCTGCTGGTTCTCAATCTTCTTGATGCTTTCTGCCACCGGCAATTTTTCAGGCATCGTACCGCCCAATTCCCGGATGGTTTGCCGAACCTTCGCGCCGACTTCTCGATGCGTCCGGTTAGCGGCGTTTTTCCCCTTTACCTCGTCTCGGCGCAGCTTTTCCTCTGCCTGGGTTGCGCGAAACAGGTTTGCCGCCAATTCCGTGCTGCCCATGTGATCCAAAATCTTCTGGCTCTTTTTCAAGCCTTTCCGGCGGTGAATGTCATCCTGTTTCAGCCCACCATAAAGCCCCATGTAACCGTGATTCTGAAAGATGGCATAGTCTATTGGTTCTATGACGCCCGCTCCCTTAGCCGCGTCGGCCAACTGAATGTTATGACGCCTGATCTCTCCTCGCAACAAAACACGTCGTTCATCCTCGCCGCGCTCATCCGCCAATTCCTGTCGCCGCGTCTGGATGGCGAAATAGGTTTGACCATGCGCCACAATCTCCTTGTTGGGATCAGCGTTCTGAATAACGAGGTAGCAGGCATAGCGCGAAAGCAACATGACCTTGATTTCCCGGATTGCGCCACTCCCAATCTCGACCATTTTGCTGATGTCAGCAAAATGGTCATCAATACGATGCCCACTATTGAAACACGCCAGCTTAGCCTTCTCTATTACTGCTTCGAAGTTCCGGTATTGCGTGTATTCCAGGACATCTGCCAGGTCGCGGCTCTCCCAATACTCGTTATTCGCATCGTTCGTGCGCTTGATCCGCTCAAAAGGCGACGCATGTCCTCCGGTTGTCTTCTTAATTTCCTTTGCCATTATTTCTTCCCTCCGTTTTTCCCCACGCTCACGTCCACAATCGTCATCGTGTCATTTCCGAAGATGTCCACCACCTTCACCGCGATCTTGCGCCGCCCCGGCGTGCATTCGTGAAAGACGCTTTTTAGTTCCAGCGACCGATCCTTTTTGGTGCGGAAAGCCTGCCATTCGTTCTCAAAAATATAATCTCCTGTCCAGACTTCTTCAAATCCCACCGCTTCGCTTCCCCCCTTTGCTAAAGGGGGGTTGGGGGGATTTATCGGCACCCGAATGATTTCACGTTTGCTTTCAAAGTCAAAGTCCACAGACCAGTAATCAATCCAGTCCGTCCAGTTCTTGGTCAGCACCTCGCGCGTGACGATGCCGTCCTTATCCTTGCTCACCTTGACGATTTGGCCCTTCTCCACCACAATTCGGCTGCCTTTGTTCTTGATCGCCGCCTCTGCATTGGCAATAGAGTCCTGCGAGTAGAACACCGAAAAGTCCGTCAGTTCCATCGCCACGGCGGGAGATTCATGCTTCTTTCCTTCGCGTACATGCGGTTTAACCTCGATGAACGACACATCGTGGAAGACCACCTGATTTTTCTCTACTGCCCGCTTATCAAACACCTCGGCGGGAATATACTTTGGCGCGATGTCAATGCCCTTGGCACGGGCTTCGTCCAGTACGTTGGGGAATAGCCCCATTTCGAACTCGAAACCCAGAATGTCCACTTTGGTGATATGTTTCTTGCGGCACTCCAGAATAATCTCCTCGACGAACAACCGCGTTACCGGCAGGTTCACCGGCCCGACAGCCACCAGCCGCCCGGCCTTTTTGCCGTGAAAACTGGCAAAGCCATCTGTCTTTTCCGCCCGGTAGGCGCGCAGGATCAAGTCTAGGAATGCGGCTTCTTTTTCTTCCAGTTGCTTTTGCTGTTCTGCCGCGCGTAGATTGGGGTTGACGCCGATGTAATGCTGACGCTCGTACTTGCCAAGGTTGAGGATTTCAAAGGCCCGGTAGTCCTTGCCCTCGGCTTTGAGCTGCCGCTGCACGCCGATTAGACGCTTGCGCGTCGTGTGGATGGCGAACTTGCCCAAATCTGCGCCGATCCATTTACGCCCCAGTTTCTCCGCCACAGCCTCCGTCGTACCGGAACCGGAAAATATATCCATCACAATGTCGCCTTCGTTGGAGGAGGCTTTGATGATACGTTCGAGCAGGGCTTCGGGCTTTTGAGTGGGGTAATCTGCTCGTTCCTTTGCTTGGGAATTTACGTCCGGAATATCATTCCAAATAGTT